>NZ_JBHWJJ010000173.1:0-15130 GCF_042732005.1 Streptomyces sp. NPDC059851
GGGCAGCGGACCCCCCGGCGGTTGCACGGACGGCGGGGAGCGCCCCGGGCGGCGCGGGGGGAGGCAGCGGCTGCCGACCGGGGCGGTCCGTCAGCCCAGGCGGGTCGGCGAGGACGCGGCCGGCGCCAGGAGCCGGGGCGCGCCCGAGCCGTCCGCGGGGACCGCCCACAGGTCGGAGGTGTCCGCCGCGCCGTCGGCGGGCAGGCCGTAGGCCACGGTGCGGTCGTCGAGCCACAGGGCCTGGTCGTCCACGCTGTGCTTCTCCGCGAGCGGCTGCTCCCGCAGGGTCCGCAGGTCCATGACGTGCTCTCGCCACAGCTGTGCCCCGCGCTGCACCCGCTTCTTGTACACGATCCGCGTCTCGTCGGGGGACAGCGACGGGCACTCGACGTTCCGGGCCAGGGTGGTGACGCTGCGCTGCGCGATCGAGCCCTTCACCAGGTACGTCTGACCGGCCGTGGCGAGCGTGGCGTAGAAGGTGTCGTCGTCCTTGGCGAAGGTGACGCCCCAGAAGTTCACGTCCGCCGCGCTGTAGGGCTTGCCGTCCAGTACGACCGCGAACTTCTCCAGGTCCGCTTCGAGCGCCCCGCTGCGGGTGTCCGCGATCGCCGTACGGGTGGAGAAGAACGCCGAGCCGTACGATTCCCCGGACACGAAGACGGTCCAGGCCGCGAAGCGGCCGCTCGGGGAGACCCGGGCCCGGGAGGGCGTGCCGGCGAGGGGGAAGCTGCGCACCGTGCGCAGCTCCGAGTCGACGATCACGGCCCGGTTGTCCTGGGCGAGTGCGCCCGGCGCGGAGACCAGGCACACCCCCGTGCCGGCGGCCGCGTGGAAGCGCTTGCAGTTCAGGCTCGAGGCGGTGCGCTCGCCCCGCGGTTCCTCCGCCGGGACCGAGACGAGGGACCCGCGGTGCGGGCCCTGCGCCCCGTTGAGGAACGCCAGCCGGTCGGGCCGGTCCAAGGTGAGCGGGCCCTCGGCGACCGCTGGGTCGCCCTCCCGGGTCTGCTCGGTACGGGCGGCGGCGCGGACCACCAGCAGGGCGGCGAGCCCCCCGAGGAGCAGCACGGCCAGGGCGAGTACGAGCAGGCGGCGGGAGCGCGTCATGGGGTTCCTCAGGAGCGTCGGGCCGCGGCGGCAGCGCCGTCCGGCCCCGTCGGGCGGAGTACGAAGCCGGCGACGGCCGCGCAGCAGCACAGGCCGACCGCTGCGGCGGCGAGTGCGGGGCCGGGCCCCCACAGCGTCCACGCACCGCCGAAGGCGAGCGAGCACCCGAAGCGGGCCAGCGCCTGGCCGGTGCCGACCACGGCGAGCCCCGTGGCCCGTAGCCGGGCGGGTACGGCAGCGCCGACTGCGGCGGGCAGCACCCCGTCGGTGGCGGCGTAGAACAGGCCGTGCAGGGCGAGGACCACGAACGGCAGGGCCGGCCAGTCGGGCGCCCACCAGAGCAGCCCGTACCCCGCGAGCAGGAGGGCGTGCCCGGTCACGAACACCGCGCGGCGCCCGATCCGGTCGGCGAGGACGCCGGCGGGGACGGCCAACAGCAGGAACACCGCGGCGGTGCCGAGGGGGAGCAGCGGGAACCACCGCTCGCCGATCCCGGTGCGGTCCTGGAGCAGCAGGTACAGGAAGGCGTCGCTGACGGTGGTCAGCCCGAGCAGGGCGGCGCAGGCCGCCAGGGCGCGCAGCCGGGGCAGGCGCAGCAGGGACAGCGCCTCCCCCAGGCCGACCGGAGCCGGCTCCGCATGGCCGGCCGAACCGCCGGCCGAGCCTCCGGCCGAACCGCCGGCCGAACCGGAGTCCACGTCGCCGGACGCCGGGGCGCCGGGGGGGCCGGACCCGGCCCGTCCGGTGCCGGGCCCGCCGCCGGACGGGACGAACAGTACGAGCACGACGACCCCGAGCGCGGCCACGCAGCCGCTGACCCCGAAGACGGCGTCGTACCCGTCGACGGCCGCACCCAGGATGAGGAAGGCCGCGAGGGGGCCGAGCAGGGCACCGGTGGTGTCCATGGCGCGGTGCACGCCGAAGGCGCGGCCCTGCGCCCCGGGCGGGGTGGACAGGGAGATCAGCGCGTCCCGCGGGGCGGTGCGCAGTCCCTTCCCGGTGCGTTCCAGGGCGAGGACGACGCTCACCGGACCGAGGCTGTGGGCGAAGAGCAGCAGGGGTTTGCACAGGGCGGACAGGCCGTACCCGATGCCGGCGATCAGCTTGTGGTTGCGGACCCGGTCGGCGAGGTGGCCGCCGGTCAACTGCACCAGTGCGCTGACCCCGTTGTACAGGCCGTCCAGCGCGCCGAAGCCGAGCGGGCTCAGGCCGAGCCCGGCCACCAGGTACAGCGGCAGGACCGCGCTGACCATTTCGGAGGAGACGTCGGTGATCAGGCTGACCGTGCCGAGCGCGAGGACGGCCGGGGCGACGGTGCGGGACCGGACGGCGGGACCGCCGCCCGGTACGCCCTCGGTGCCGCCGGGCGCGGAGCGGTCCGCCAGGTACATGCGCTTGCAGCTCCCGTTGCCGACGGTCCGGGCCGCGCGTGCGCGGCCGCGCGTGGGTACGTACGTTCGTCCACGCGAGGGGAACCCTAGTGCGTGTACGGCCCAACTGGGCGGCATACGAAGGGATTCGGCCGTGATCCGCCCGGCACTGTCAGTCCTGCCGGCTGCTCTCGTCGCGCAGCCAGGTGGAGAAGTCCCCGGTCCGGACGGCCTTGCGGGCCCCCCGGCGGGCGGCGAGGGCCGCCACGACGAAGACCGCGATCCCGGGGAGCAGCCGGGGATGGGCCAGCGCCAGGTCCCGCAGGTCACCGCTGCCCGTGCGCGCGGACGGCACCGGCGACCCCGCCCCCGGTCCGTTCCCCGCCGCCGACTCCACCTGGAAGCGTTCCAGTTCGGCCGACGAGGTCGACGCCCGCACCTTCCTCCTGATCAGGTCGGCCCAGGTCCGTGGTGGCCGCACCACGACCCGCACCTCCTCGACCACCCGCCGCTCCCCGGGCCCGAAGGCGAGCGAGGCGGCCAGGTCATCGGCCATCAGCGGCGGCAGGGCGGCCAGCCGTGCGTGCCCCTGCTCCGACACCGCGATCACCCCGCGCCCGAACAGGCCCTCGCGGACGGCCGGCAGCCGCTGCCAGACCCGGTAGTACGCCCGGACCGGCCAGGCGCAGCCGGACAGCGGGACGTCCCGGCCGGGGGCTGCGGCCAGCAGCTCCGGACCGGCGGTGAGGGCATCGGCCAGCGCCCGGGCGCCGGCCGCGCCGAGGACGACGTCCGCGTCCACGTACAGGCGGGGGAAGCCCCGGGCGTGCTCGTCGCCGACCCGGAGCGCCGTGTGTTTGGAAGGAGTCGGGATCTCCACCACCCGGACGCGGTCGCCCCGGGCGCCCGCCACCGCGGCGGTGTCGTCCGTGCAGCCGTTGCACACCACGACGATGTCGGGCTCCGGGCGGCCCGGCTCCGGGGCCCCGGCCAGGAGCGCGTCGAGCAGGCGGCCGATGACCCGGCCCTCGTTGTGGGCCGGTATCACGATGCTGGTCACCCGGGAAGTATGCACGCGCCGAACCTCCGTGCCGGCTGTTTCCCCCAACTCGCCCCGGCCGTAGGGCCGGTGGTCTAGATTGAACGGAGCCGACCGGATTCGGCGTGCTTCGGCAGCGCTGACGTCCCGCCGGAGCAGGGCAGTTGGGGAAGAGGCGGGTGCGGCGGCCGGGGGGATTCTGGCTGCCCATCCGTGGCCGGAACGGCGCGTGGGGCGCCGGGGCCGGCCGGGGGGCGGAAGTACGTGGAACACGTAGGGCATCGGTCGTGGGGGGCCATCACCGTTGGGCGGGTCATGCACGGGTCGCGCAGGCGCCCGGCCCGCCGCCGACGGCACCCCCTTCCTTCGCACGCGTCCCCGCCATGGGTTGTCGTCACGCCCGCGGGCGTGCGCGGAACGGAGAAGGGGATCACTGTGAAAGACACCGCGAAGGACGCGGGGCGGGACACCGCAGCAGCAGGCACGGGGCTGGTCAAGCCGTTAGGTGTCGCCGTCGTCGGCGCGGGCTACTGGGGCCCCAACCTCGTCCGCAACTTCCAGGCCAGCCCGGAGTTCCGGCTCCGCTGGCTGTGCGACCTGAACGTCGACCGGGCACGCCAGGTCCTCGGCGGGTACTCCACGGTCCAGGCCACCTCGGACCTCCGGGCGGTCCTCGCCGACCCGGCCGTCGACGCGGTCGCCGTGGCCACCCCGGCCGGCACCCACCTCGACGTCGCCCTGGCCGCCCTCCGCGCCGGGAAGCACGTCCTCGTGGAGAAACCCCTCGCCGCCACCTACGAGGACGGGCTGCGGCTGGTGACCGAGGCCGAGAAGCGCGACCTCACCCTCATGTGCGACCACACCTACTGCTACACCCCGGCGGCGGTCCGCATCCGCGAGATGGTCCGCTCCGGCGAACTCGGCGAGATCCAGTTCTTCGACTCGGTCAGGATCAACCTGGGACTGGTACAGAAGGACGTGGACGTCCTGTGGGACCTCGCCCCGCACGACCTGTCCGTCCTCGACTTCATCCTCCCCGACCAGGTCCGGCCCGTCGCCGTCGCCGCCCACGGCGCCGACCCGATCGGCGCCGGCCAGTCCTGCGTGTCCTACCTGACCCTCCAGCTCAACACCGGTGCCATAGCCCACGTCCACGTCAACTGGCTGTCCCCGGTAAAGGTCCGCACCACCATGGTCAGCGGCTCCAAGCGCACCCTCGTCTGGGACGACCTCAACCCCGCCCAACGCATCGCCGTGTACGACCGCGGAGTGGAGCTGACCGCCCCCCAGGAGATCGCCGAGGCCCAGCGCCACGACATGCTCGTCTCGTACCGCAGCGGCGACATGGTCGCGCCCGCGATCGGCGAGAAGGAGGCCTTGCGCAGCATGGTCGAGGAATTCGCCGCCGCCGTCCGAACGGGCCGCCAGCCGCTCACCGACGGCCGGTCCGGCCTCCAGGTCCTCGACATCCTGGAGGCAGCCTCCCGGAGCCTGGAATTCCGCGGCGCGGTCGTCGGACTGCGCACCGGACGCTGACCGGCCGACTCCGACCGTCCAACCGCACGTCACGCCACGGCCCGCCGCGGAGCACACCGCGGCGGGCCCGGCACGCAGCAACACGACAGACTCAGTGGGGGCAAGGCGTTGAGCAAGGTTCGAGACAAGAAGATCCTGGTCACCGGCGGAGCGGGCACCATCGGCTCGCACGTCGTCGACCTGCTGGTGGAGGGCGGGGCCCGCGAGGTCGTCGTCCTCGACAACTTCGTACGGGGCCGCAGGGCCAACCTGGCCCGCGCCCTGCCGAGCGGCGTGGTGGACGTCATCGAGGGGGACATCCGCGACACGGTCGCGGTGCGCAAGGCGACCGAAGGCGCCGACCTGGTGTTCCACCTGGCCGCCATCCGCATCACCCAGTGCGCGCAGGAGCCGCGGCTGGCCAACGAGGTCATGGTCGACGGCACGTTCAACGTGCTGGAGGCCGCGGTCGCCGCCGGAGTGGGCAAGGTGATCGCCTCCTCCTCGGCCTCGGTGTACGGGCTGGCCGAGTCCTTCCCCACCACCGAACACCACCACCCGTACAACAACGACACCTTCTACGGGGCGGCGAAGGCCTTCAACGAGGGCATGCTGCGCAGCTTCCACGCCATGTACGGCCTGGACTACGTCGCCCTGCGCTACTTCAACGTGTACGGGCCCCGGATGGACATCCACGGCCTGTACACCGAGGTCCTCATCCGGTGGATGGAGCGGATCGCCGCGGGCGAACCGCCGCTGATCCTCGGCGACGGCACCCAGACCATGGACTTCGTCCACGTCCGGGACATCGCACGGGCCAACCTGCTGGCCGCCGAATCGGACCTGACCGACGAGGTGTTCAACGTCGCGAGCGGCACCGAGACCAGCCTGCGCGAGCTGGCCCTCGGCCTGCTCCGGGCCATGGACGCCGACGGGCTCGTGCCCGAGCACGGGCCGGCCCGCGCCGTCAACGGCGTCACCCGTCGGCTCGCCGATACCGCCCGGGCCACCGAACGCCTCGGCTTCACCTCCCGCATCGACCTGCCCAGCGGGCTGCGGGACCTCGTCGACTGGTGGCGGGCCGAGCGCGCCGTCGCCGACGCCGACGCCCCCGACACCGGCGCCGGCCCGGACGGGGATGCGGCCCGATGAGCGCTGCCCACACCCCCGCCCGCATCCCCGTCATGGTCCCCTGGCTCGGGGAGGAGGAGGCACGCGCCGCCGCCGACGCGGTGCTCTCCGGCTGGGTCGCCCAGGGCCCCCGGGTCGCCGAGTTCGAGCGGGCCTTCGCCGAACGCGTCGGCGCCGAGCACGGCATCGCCGTCAGCTCGTGCACCACCGCCCTCCACCTGGCCCTGATCGCCCTCGACCTCGGCCCGGGCGACGAGGTCGTCGTGCCCTCCCTGTCGTTCATCGCCACCGCCAACGCCGTCCGCTACCTCGGAGCCCACCCGGTGTTCGCCGACGTCGACGAGGCCACCGGCAACCTCACTCCGGCCACCGTCGACGCCGTCCGCACCCCGCGGACCCGGGCCGTGCTCGCCGTCCACCAGGGCGGCGTACCCGCCGACGTGCACGCCCTGCGCGCCGCCTGCGCCGCCTGGGGCCTCGCCCTCCTGGAGGACGCCGCCTGCGGCATCGGCGCGACCGTCGGCGGGAAGTCCGTCGGCCAGGGCGCCCTGCTCGCCGCCTGGTCCTTCCACCCCCGCAAGGTGATCACCACGGGCGAGGGCGGCATGATCACCACGGACGACGGCGCATGGGCCGAGCGGCTGCGCCGGCTGCGCGAGCACGGCATGAGCGTGTCCGCCGCACAGCGGCACGCCAGCAGCAAGCCGATCGCCGAGAGCTACCTGGAAGTCGGCTACAACTACCGGATGACCGACATCCAGGCCGCGGTCGGCCTGGTGCAACTGGGCAAACTCGACGCGATCGTGGCCCGCCGCCGGGCCCTCGCCGCCCGGTACGCGGACCTCCTGGCCGGCATCCCCGGCCTGCGCCCGGTCCGCGACCCCGAGTACGGCGAGGGCAACTTCCAGTCGTACTGGGTCCTGCTCGGGGAGGACTTCCCGGTCGGCCGGGACCAGCTGCTGGCGCTGCTCGCCGAGTCCGGGATCTCGGCCCGGCGCGGGATCATGGCCGCCCACCTGGAGCCCGCGTACGCCGGACACGGGGCGGCGCCGCTGCCCGTCACCGAGCGGATCACCAGGGACTCGTTGATCCTTCCGCTGTTCCACACGATGACGCACGAGCAGCAGGACCGGGTCGTGGCCGTGCTGCGCGGGCAGGCCGGCGGATGAGCGGCCCGGCCACCGAGGACCTGCTGGTCGTCGGCGCGGGCGGCTTCGCCCGGGAGACCGCCCAGGCCGTACGGGCCGCGGCCGCCGCCGACGCGGCGTGCGGCCGCGCCCCCCGCTGGCGGCTGGTCGGGCACCTGGACGACGACCCGGCCCTGCACGGCCGGGACGTCGACGGCGTGCCCGTGCTGGGGGACTGCGACCTGGTGCACCGGCTGCCCGTCACCGCCCGGGTCGTGGTCTGCGCGGGCAGCCCCCGCGACTACGGGGTACGGGCCCGCCTGGTGCGCCGCCTCGCCCTGCCCGAGAGCCGCTACGCCACCGTGGTCCACCCCACGGCCGCGGTCTCGGATTCCTCGGAACTGGGCCCCGGCACGGTCCTGCTCGCCCACTGCGTGCTGACCGCCGCCGTACGCGTCGGCGCGCACGTGGCGGTCATGCCGCACGCGGTCCTCACCCACGACGACACCGTCGGGGACTTCGCCACGCTCGCCTCCGGGGTCCGCCTCGGCGGCGGTGTGTGGCTGGGGCGGGGGGCCTACGTCGGCGCGGGCGCCCTCGTACGGGAGTACACCACGGTCGGCGCCTGGTCGCTGACCGGCATGGGCAGCACGGTCCTGGCCGACGTGCCGCCCGGCGAGGTCTGGGCCGGCAGCCCGGCCCGCAAGCTGCGCGAGGCGGGCGCCCCGGCCCTCGACGAACTGCGGGCCGACGAACTGCGGGCCGACCGGTCACGGGCCGAAGGCAAGGAGACCGGCCACCGGCCGGAGACACGGATGGGGAGCACAGCCGGATGAACCAGATACCGCTCGTCGACCTGAAGGCCGCACACGCCGAGATCGCGGGGGAGTTACGCGCGGGCTTCGACCGCGTGCTCGCCGACACCGCCTTCATCGGCGGCGAGGAGGTCCGCGCCTTCGAGCGCGAGTACGCCGACTTCGCCGGGGTCGGACACTGCATCGGCGTCGCCAACGGCACCGACGCCCTCGAACTGGCCCTGCGGGCCGTCGGCGTGGGCACCGGCGACGAGGTGGTGCTTCCCGCCAACACGTTCATCGCCACCGCCGGAGCCGTCCACCGCATCGGCGCCCGCCCCGTCCTCGTCGACTGCCTCCCCGACACCCTGCTGATCGACCCGCAGGCCGCCCTCGACGCGGTCGGCCCGAGAACCCGCGCCGTGGTCCCCGTCCACCTGTACGGACAGTGCGCCCCCGCCGCGGAACTCGCCGCACGGCTCCCCGCGCAGACCCGCATCGTCGAGGACGCCGCCCAGAGCCAGGGCGCCACCCGCGACGACCGCCCGCCCGGCAGCGGAACGATCGCCGCGACCAGCTTCTACCCGGGCAAGAACCTCGGCGCCTACGGGGACGCGGGCGCCGTGGTCACCGACGACGAGGAAGCGGCCGGCCTGGTCCGGGCACTGGCCAACCACGGCGGCACCGCCAAGTACCGGCACGACGTCGCCGGGTTCAACAGCCGACTCGACGGCCTCCAGGCCGTGGTGCTGCGGGCCAAGCTGGCCAGGCTCGCCGAAGGGAACGCCGCCCGCCGGGCCGCGGCCGCCCGTTACGACGAGCTGCTCGGCGACCTGGCCGCCGCCGGCAGGGTGACCCTGCCCGCCACCGACGGGGGCAACGTCCACGTCTGGCACCTGTACGTCGTCCGCATCAGCGGAGCCGACCGGGACGGGGTCGTCGGCAAGCTCAACGCGGAGGGCATCGGCGCCGGCGTGCACTACCCGGCGCCCGTCCACCTCACCCCGGCCTTCGCCCACCTCGGCCACGGCCGCGGGGACTTCCCGCACGCCGAGCGGGCCGCGGACCTGATGCTGTCGCTCCCGCTCTTCCCGCAGATCACCGCCGCCCAACAGCAGCGGGTCGTGGACGCGTTCACGAACGCCCTGCGCTGACGCGAAATCAGAGGTACAGATGAACAGACGGACACGGTGGGTCAGGTACGGCCTCTTCACCGTGGTCGCGGCCCTGATGGCCACGGTATTGCCCCCGCCCGCGTCGGCGGGGGCGGTGGACCCCTGCGGTCCCGGCACGAACGCGATCGTGTGCGAGAACTCCAAGCCGGGCACGCCGATGTCCGACTGGTTCTCGCCCAGCGCCTACGGCGACATCAAGGGCTTCAGTGCCCAGATGAGCGTCCAGGCGGGCGACACCGTGCAGTTCAAGGTCCAGTCGCCGACCCCGTACCGGGTCTCGGTCTACCGGCTGGGTCACTACGGCGGCAACGGCGCCCGCCTGATGTCGACGGCGGCGCAGGCGGCCCAGACGTACCCGGCGAACTTCGCCGCGGGCGGGCAGCCGCAGGGCTGTACCACCAAGGCCTCCACCGGCCTGGTCGACTGCGGCAACTGGCCCACCACGGCCACCTGGACGGTGCCCGCGGACGCGGTCTCCGGCGTGTACATCGTCAACTTCGACCAGGCGGACGGCAACGGCGTCATGCCCTACCCGTTCGTCGTCCGCAACGACGCCAGCCACTCCGACATCGTCGTCCAGACCAGCGACCAGACCTGGCAGGCGTACAACAACTACGGCGGCCAGGACCTGTACGACGGGGCCGGCCCCGCGCCCGACGGCCGTGCGTACGAGGTCAGCTACAACCGGCCCATGGACATCGGCGGGGACAACGGGATCTACGGATCCGAGTTCCAGATGATCTCCTGGCTGGAGCGCAACGGCTACGACGTCAGCTACATGTCCGGCATCGACATGTCGAGGCGCGGCGCGACCCTGCTCCGCAACCACAAGGTCTTCCTGTCCTCCGGACACGACGAGTACTGGACCCAGGAGCAGTTCACCAACGCCCTGGCCGCCCGGAAGGCGGGCCAGCACCAGACGTACTTCAGCGGCAACGAGATCTTCTGGAAGACCCGGCTCGCCCCCAGCATCGACGGCACCGGCACCGCCGACCGGACCCTGGTCTGCTACAAGGAGACCAAGCTCTCCTTCCCGCAGCCGAACGGCATCCCCGACCCGAGCGGGATCTGGACGGGCACCTTCATGGACCCGGCCAGCGCCACCAACGGGCGGCCCTACCAGCCGCAGAACCAGCTGACCGGCTCGCTGTTCAGCGTCAACGGCTACCGCAGCGACGCGATCACCGTGCCGGGCCGGTTCGCCAAGATGCGCCTGTGGCGCAACACGACGGTCGCCAACCTGACACCCTCCCAGACCGCCACGTTCCCGGCCGGCACCCTCGGCTACGAGTGGGACAGCGACGTGGAGAACGCGACCCGCCCGCCCGGCCAGATCCAGCTCTCCTCCACCACCGTCGACATCGAGGACGGCAAGCTCCTCCTCGACTACGGCAACACCTACGGCAACGGCACCGCCACGCACAGCCTCGTCGCCTTCCGCGATCCCACCTCCCGCGCGCTCGTCTTCGGCGCGGGCACCGTCCAGTGGTCCTGGGGCCTGACCAACATGCCGACGTCGAACCCCGACGCCGTCGTGGTCACCGAGGACAAGCGGATGCAGCAGGCGACGGTGAACGTGTTCGCCGACATGGGCGTCCAGCCCAAGAGCCTCCAGTCCGACCTGGTCCCGGCCACCGCCTCCACCGACACCACCGGCCCGACCGTCACGGTGACCAGCCCCGCGGCGGGCGCCACCGTGCCGGCCCTGCGCCCGGTGACCGTCACCGGCACCGCCGCGGACAGCGGCGGTGTGGTGGCCCGCGTGGAGGTCTCCACCGACGGCGGCACCACCTGGAAGGCGACCAGCGGCATCGGGTCCTGGAGCTACACCTGGACCCCGACCGCCCCCGGACCGGTGCAGATCAAGGTCCGCGCGGTGGACGACAGCGTCAACATCGGCGCCACCACCACCGTACCCCTGACCGTGGGCCCCCAGCAGTGCCCCTGCACCGTCTGGCCGGCCGCGGCCGTGCCCGGAACCGTCAACGCCGGAGACGGCAGCGCCGTGGAACTCGGGGTGAAGATCCGCTCCTCGGTGCCCGGCTCCATCACCGGCATCCGCTTCTACAAGTCCCCGGCCAACACCGGCACCCACACCGGCAGCCTCTGGTCCGCCTCCGGGCAGCGCCTCGCCACCGGCACCTTCACCAACGAGACGGCCTCCGGCTGGCAGCAGCTCAACTTCGCCACTCCGGTACCGATCAAACCCAACACCACTTACATCGCTTCCTACTTCGCCCCGAAGGGCGGGTACTCCTTCGACACCACCTTCGCGGGTGCCGAGGCGGGACTGGCCCCGCTGACCGCGTTGCGCAGCGGCACCGACGGCGGCAACGGCGTCTACCGCTACAGCGCCACCGGCGGCTTCCCGTCCACCGCCGCGAACGGCAGCAACTACTGGGTGGACGCGGTCCTGGACACCTCCACGGCCAGCACCACCCCGCCCACCGTCACCGGTACCTCCCCGCAGTCCGCGGCCACCGGCACGGCGATCACGGCCGGGGTCACCGCCACCTTCAACACCGCCGTGGACTCCGAAGGACTCCAGTTCACCGTCAAGGACGCCAACGGGACGGCCGTCCCGGGCAGCAAGGTCTTCGGCGCCTCGAACAGCGTCACCTTCACCCCGGCCGGTGAACTGGCCCTCAACACCACCTACACGGCCTCCGTGAAGGCCTCCGACCTGTGGGGCAACACCATGTCCGAACCGGTCACCTGGGCCTTCACCACCAGCCTCAACCCACCCCAGGTCAACTGTCCCTGCACCCTGTGGAACGGCGCCACCACCACTCCGAGCACCGCCAACGTGGTCGGCGACACCAACTCGGTGGAGCTCGGCACCCGGTTCCAGTCCGCCGTCGACGGCTACGTCACCGGCGTCACCTTCTACAAGGGGCCGAAGAACACGGGCACCCACACCGGCAGCCTGTGGTCCGCCTCCGGCCAACTGCTCGCGACCGGAACCTTCGGCAGCGAGACCCTCTCCGGCTGGCAGCAACTGAACTTCGCCACCCCGGTACCCATCACGGCCGGCACCACGTACGTGGTCTCCTACCACGCGCCGAGCGGCAACTACTCGGTGGACGGCGGCTACTTCGCCGCCACCCACCGTTCCTACCCGCTCGTCGCCCCGGCCGACGGGAGCGGCGGCGCCAACGGCCTCTACAAGTACGGCGCCTCCACCGTCTTCCCGACCAACACCTTCGGATCGGTGAACTACTGGGTCGGCCCGGTCTTCACCACGACCCCGCCGCCCGCGCAGACCGGGCAGTCCTCGGAGGTGAGCGGCCAGTGAGCACGGTCAGCGTGGTGATCCCCTGCTACAACTACGGCCACTTCCTGGCGGACTGCGTCCGCAGCGTCCTGGACGAGCAGCAGGGGGTCGACGTCCGCGTACTGATCATCGACGACGCCTCGCCCGACGGGTCCGCGGAAGTCGCGCGGGCCCTGGCAGCCGGCGACCCGAGGATCGACGTCCGCGTGCACGAGCAGAACCGGGGGCACATCGCCACCTACAACGAGGGCCTGCTGGAGTGGGCCGACGGGGACTACGTCGCCCTGCTCTCGGCGGACGACCGGCTCGTCCCCGGCGCCCTCGTACGGGCGGCGAACCTGCTCGACGCCCACCCCGGGGCCGGGTTCGCGTACGGACGGCCGCTGCGCTTCCAGCACGGCGGCCCCCTCCCACAGGCCCGGACCCGGTCCACCGGGTCGGTGGTCTACCCCGGCCACTGGTGGCTGGAACGCCGCTTCCGGGATGGCACCGGATGCATCACCTCGCCCGAGGTGGTCGTCCGCACCAGCCTCCAGCGCAAGGTCGGCGGCTACGACCCGAAGCTGCCGCACGCCGGCGACATCGAGATGTGGATGCGGCTCGCGGCGCACGCCGACGTGGGCTACGTCCGCGGAGCCGACCAGGCCTTCTACCGGGTCCACGGCAACAACATGTCCACCACCGACTTCGGCGGCCAGCTCGACGACCTCCGCCAGCGCCTCGTCGCCTTCGACTCGGTGCTCGACAAGTGCGGGGACCTGCTGCCGGACGGGGTCCGGCTGTCCCGGGCCGCCCGGACCCGGCTCGCCCGGTACGCGCTGCGGCGCGCCTACCGGGCGTACGACCGGGGCAGGACCGACGTGGTCCCGGTGGACGAGCTGGAGGCCTTCGCCGCCGAATGCGTGCCCCGGTACACGGCACTCCCCGAGTACCGGGCGCTGGTCCGGCGGCGCCGGATCGGGGCGCGGACCATGCCGTACCTCCAGCCGCTGGTGCTGTCGGCGGTCGCCGACCGCGGGCGCGAGTGGCTGTGGTGGCAGTCGTGGAAGCGACGAGGGATCTGATGGACCACCGGCACGACCCGCAGCACCCGTACGATCCGCACCGTCCGTTCGATCCGCACCGTCCGTTCGATCCGCACCGTCCGTTCGATCCGCACCGTCCGTACGACCGGGACCGCCGCCCTTCGCGGCGGTCCCGCCCGCGGTCCCCCGACGTCTCAGCCGGCCGCCGCGGCGCCCGCCACCCGCTCCCCGCCCGGGCGCCGGCCGCCGGCCCCGGCGGGGGCCGCCCCACCGCTCCCGGTTCCGGCGTCGGCGCCCTCGCGCCGGCGCCGGTTCCGGCGTACCAGCATCCGGTCGGTCCACAGGGCAGCCGGCACCCCGGCGACCGCGGCCAGCAGGGCGAGACCGGCCAGCCCCCGGCTCTTGGTGCCGTGCTGCGCCACCGCGGCCGGCGGCACCAGCTGGTCCACGCTCATCCGCGAGGCGGCGGGGATGCCCTGCGCGTCCTGGAGCGCGGTCACGCGCCGGGTGTACGCCTCGATCACCGCGCGCACCGCGGAGTTCGCGGCCGCCGGGTCGGGGTGCTCGGCCTGCACCTGGAGCGAGGGGATCAGATAGCGCGGGGTGACGCTGGTGCCGCTGTTCCGCGGCAGCAGCCGGTAGTCGGCCGTCACCCCCTCCGCCCGCAGCTCGGCCCTGCCCTCGGGCGACTCCAGCTGCTGCACCACGGCGTACGAGACGGCGGCCAGCGGCGGTTGCAGGTTGGTCAGCTGATTCGGATACCTCCCGGTGACCGGGGGTTTGAGCACGACGATCGCCGAACTCACGTGGACCGGGGTGGGGCGGAGCACCTGCACCGCTCCGGCCGCGGCGAGCACCGCCGCCACCACCAGCACGTACCAGCGCCGACGCAGCGCACGGACCAACTCACCAGGCGACACGGGGATTCCTTCCGTCCCGGACGATCCTTCCAGGACGTGCGGCGGCCCGCCATCGAATCCGGCAGCTCGCGGGGGCGCGGGTGAGCATCCGCGACTTGGCCGCCGTACTGCGCCGCCGCTGGTACGTGATGGTCTCCCTGACCCTGCTCGGCCTCCTCGCCGGGCTCCACCTGTACCGCTCGGTGCCGGTGGAGTACCGGTCGGAGAGCTCGGTGGCCCTGCTGGACTCCACCGCGGTCGCCGAACTCGCCCCGACCTTCGGCAACCCCATCTCGAACGCGGGCGGTTCGCTCGTGGTGACCGCGGACGTGCTGATCCGCACCCTGTCGGGGGCGGACGCGGCCCGGGCCCTGCACGGTCTGGGCGTCACCGACCCGTACGCGGTCGGTTTCGCCGCCAACGCCTCCGGGCCGATGCTCACCCTGTCGGTCACCGGCACCGACCGGGCGAAGGTGCTGCAAGAGACCAACGTCCTGACCTCCTTCGCCGGGGAACAGCTCAACGCCCTCCAGACGGCGGCCGGGGTGCAACCCGCCTACTTCGTCCAGACCGCCCCGGTCGTGCTGCCGCAGACGCCGGTGCCGCTGCTCAAGAGCCGCTACCAGCAGGTGCTCGGCGTGGTGATCCTGGGCACCACGGCCGGGTTCACCCTGTCC
>NZ_JBHWJJ010000174.1:0-15096 GCF_042732005.1 Streptomyces sp. NPDC059851
GGGCTCCTGCGCGTCCGCGGCCGGGCCGCACCCCGCCCCCGCGCCCCATGACGTTCCGTTACGAGATCAGGACGTTCCGAGTCTTTTGAACACGATCAACAAACGACTAGCGTCTTGAACGTGATCAAAAACGAGGACGAGACGCAGAACCGGTACGGCGGGCACCACGGGTACGACGGGCACGACGGGGACGGGCACGACGGCCCGTACGTCGCGTGGGTCCGCCACTTCGAAGCCGAGCGGACGCGCCGGGCCGCCCTCGGCGACCCCGACTGGGCGCGCGGGGCCCGACTCTCCCCGGCACTGGTCCGCAGCATCCAGACGTTCCAGGTGGGCGAGGACGGCGACGGCGCAGCCCTCGTCTCGAAGGCGGACCGCGCCGGGGACCCGGCCTACGCGACCGCGGCGCGGCTGTTCATCGCCGAGGAGCAGAACCACGCGCGCCTGCTGGCCCTGTTGCTGTCGGCGGCCGGGGCCGGGACCCTCGACGGGCACTGGAGCGACGCCGCGTTCGTCCGGGTGCGGCGCCTGCTGGGCCTGCGGGTCGAACTGATGGTGCTGATGGTCGCGGAGGTCGTCGCCCTGCGGTACTACCGGGCCCTGCGCGACGGCTCCGCCGACCCGCTGACCTCGGAGGTCGCGGGCCGGATCCTGGCCGACGAGGAACGGCACGTGCCGTTCCACTGCCGCCGCCTGCACGAGGGCCTCGCCGCCCTCCCCCGGCCCGCACGCAGGGCCGCGACCACGGGCTGGCGGGCCATGGTGGCGGTCGCGGCGCTGCTGGTGGCGGCCGATCACGGAGCCGCCCTGCGGGAGGCGGGGGTCTCGCGCCGCACCTTCCTGTCGGACGTGGTCGGCTCTTCGGCGCCGATGGCGGCGACCATGTCGGACGGCCCCGTTCCGGCGGTTCCCGACCCGGCTGGAGCCCGCACCGCGGTGTGAGCTTCGCCGCTCCTGGCCTCGGGGGTGTGCACACCGGTTACTCGCAAGTAGCATGGCGGGTGAGCGGGCGCTCAGGACCTCGTCCCGGGCCGCCCCCGCGCAGCAGTGCACACCCGCACCTGGAGGAGAGCCAACGTGCCTCGTACCGTCAGGGACGTCGTCTTCGTCGACGGCGTCCGCACCCCGTTCGGCAAGGCGGGCCCGAAGGGCATCTACCACGAGACCCGCGCCGACGACCTCGTCGTGAAGGCGATCCGGGAGCTGCTGCGCCGCAACCCGGACCTGGACCCCAAGAAGATCGACGAGGTGGCCATCGCCGCCACCACGCAGATCGGCGACCAGGGCCTCACGCTGGGCCGCACGGCCGGCATCCTCGCGGGCCTCCCGCAGTCGGTCCCGGGCTACTCCATCGACCGCATGTGCGCCGGTGCGCTCACCGCCGTCACCTCGGTCGCGGGCTCGGTCGCCTTCGGTGCGTACGACGTCGCCCTCGCCGGCGGCGTCGAGCACATGGGCCGCCACCCGATGGGCGAGGGCGTCGACCCGAACCCGCGCTTCGTCTCCGAGAAGCTGGTCGACGAGTCCGCCCTGTTCATGGGCATGACCGCCGAGAACCTGCACGACCGGTACCCGACGATCACCAAGCTCCGCGCCGACCAGTACGCCGTGCGCTCGCAGGAGAAGGCCGCCAAGGCGTACGCCGACGGCAAGATCCAGCAGGACCTGGTCCCGATCTCGGTGCGCAACACCAACGCGGAGGTCGGTGAGACGGGCTGGGGCCTGGTCACCTCCGACGAGCCGATGCGCCCGGGCACCACGCTGGAGAACCTGGCGAACCTGAAGACCCCGTTCCGTACGCACGGCCGGGTCACCGCGGGCAACGCCGCCGGTCTCAACGACGGCGCCACCGCCGCGATCATCGCGTCCGAGGACTTCGCCCGCGAGAACAACCTCCCGGTCAAGATGCGCCTCGTCTCCTACGCCTTCGCGGGCGTGGAGCCGGAGGTCATGGGCTACGGCCCGATCCCGGCCACCGAGAAGGCCCTGGCCCAGGCCGGCCTGACGATCGACGACATCGGCCTCTTCGAGGTCAACGAGGCGTTCGCGGTCCAGGTCCTCGCCTTCCTGGAGCACTACGGCATCGCCGACGACGACGCCCGCGTCAACCAGTACGGCGGCGCCATCGCGTTCGGCCACCCGCTGGCCTCCTCCGGCGTCCGCCTGATGACGCAGCTGGCCCGCCAGTTCGAGGAGCAGCCGCACGTCCGCTACGGCCTGACCACCATGTGCGTGGGCTTCGGCATGGGCGCGACGGTCATCTGGGAGAACCCGCACTTCGAGACCGAGGGAGACTCCAAGTGAGCACCACCGCTGAGCTCCTGAAGGGCGCGGCCGAGCTGTTCCCGGACGAGGTCGTCACCCAGGCGCACGTCCGCCACCTCGACCTGCCGTACGGCGCGGGGCGCTTCGCGCTCATCACGCTGGACAACGGCTTCGACCACACCAAGCCGACCACCTTCGGCCCGCAGTCGCTGGCGAACCTGAACGCCGCCGTCGACCAGGTCGAGAAGGAGGCCGCCGAGGGCGCGATCACCGGCGTCGGCCTGACCGGCAAGCCGTTCATCTTCGCCGTCGGCGCCGACCTCAAGGGCGTCGAGCTGCTGAAGGCGCACGACGAGGCGCTGGCCATCGGCAAGGGCGGCCACGACGTCTTCAAGCGTCTGGCGGGCCTGGCCGTCCCCACCTTCGCGTACTACAACGGCGCGGCGATGGGCGGCGGTGTCGAGGTCGGTCTGCACTGCACCTACCGCACCGTCTCCAAGGCGCTGCCGGCGTTCTCCCTCCCCGAGGTCTTCCTGGGCCTGGTCCCCGGCTGGGGCGGCTGCACGATCCTGCCGAACCTGATCGGCGCGGAGAAGGCGGTCTCGGTGATCATCGAGAACTCGCTGAACCAGAACAAGCAGCTCAAGGGCAAGCAGGTCTTCGACCTCGGCATCGCCGACGCGATCTTCGAGGGCGCCGACTTCCTGGAGCAGTCCCTGGTGTGGACCGCCAAGGTCCTCAAGGGCGACGTGACGGTCGAGCGTCCCGAGGTGGACCGCGGCGAGGCCTGGGACCAGGCCGTCGCCAAGGGCCGCGCGATCGCCGACGCCAAGGTGCACGGCGCGGCCCCTGCCGCGTACCGCGCCCTCGACATCATCGCGGCGTCCAAGGACGGCGACCTGCAGAAGGGCTTCGACGCCGAGGACCAGGCCCTGGCCGACCTCATCATGGGCGGCGAGCTGCGCTCGGGCATCTACGCCTTCAACCTGGTGCAGAAGCGGGGCAAGCGCCCGGCCGGCGCCCCGGACAAGAGCCTGGCGCGCCCGGTGTCCAAGGTCGGCGTCGTCGGCGCAGGCCTGATGGCCTCGCAGCTGGCGCTGCTGTTCCTGCGCCGCCTGGAGGTGCCGGTGGTCCTCACCGACATCGACCAGGAGCGCGTCGACAAGGGTGTGGGCTACGTCCACGCCGAGATCGAGAAGCTGCTGGGCAAGGGCCGCATCAACCAGGACAAGGCCAACCGCCTCAAGGCGCTGGTGACCGGTGTCCTGGACAAGGCCGAGGGCTTCGCGGACGCGGACTTCATCATCGAGGCCGTGTTCGAGGAGATGTCCGTCAAGCAGAAGGTGTTCGCGGAGGTCGAGGCGGTCGCCCCGGCGCACGCGATCCTCGCCACCAACACCTCCTCGCTGTCGGTGTCGGAGATGGCCTCCAAGCTCCGGCACCCGGAGCGCGTGGTCGGCTTCCACTTCTTCAACCCGGTCGCCGTCCTCCCGCTGCTGGAGATCGTCCGCGGTGAGCAGACCGACGACGCCTCGCTGGCCACGGCCTTCGGTGTCGCCAAGAAGCTGAAGAAGACCGCGGTCCTCACCAAGGACGCCCCGGCGTTCGTCGTGAACCGCATCCTGACCCGCTTCATGGGCGAGATCCAGAACGTCATCGACGAGGGCACCCCGGTCGTCACGGCGGAGAAGGCCATCGAGCCGCTCGGCCTGCCGATGTCCCCGCTGGTGCTGCTGGAGCTGGTCGGCCCGGCGATCGGCCTGCACGTCTCCGAGACCCTGAACCGCGCCTTCCCGGAGCGCTTCAAGGTCTCCCCCAACCTGAAGGCGGTCGTCGAGGCCGGCAAGCGCGGCTTCTACGTCTACTCCGCCGAGAACGGCTTCAAGCCGGAGCTGGACCCCGAGGTCGCCGCCCTCCTGGTGCAGGGTGACTCCGTCCTGACCGAGGAGCAGGTGCGCGACCGCGTCCTGGACGCGGTGGCGCAGGAGATCGGCCTGATGCTGGAGGAGGGTGTCGTGGCCGAGGCCCAGGACATCGACCTCTGCCTCATCACGGGCGCCGGCTGGCCCTTCCACCTGGGCGGCATCACGCCGTACCTGGACCGCGAGGGCGTCTCGGAGCGCGTGAACGGCAAGAAGTTCCTCGCCCCGGGGCTGGCGAGCATCCCGGCCTGACGCCGGCGGTACCCGCCTGACGGCGGGTGACCACCGCGGACGCCCGTCCCCCACCGGGGGCGGGCGTCCTGCGCTTGCGGGGGCCGGCGACCCGGGTCCGCGGCCGGGCGCGCCGTAGGGGCTGGCAGAATACGGTGCATGGCGGATGGCAAGAGACCTTTCAGCCGCCGGACCTTGTTGTTCGCGGGCGGCGCGGCGGCCGCCGGGCTCGCCACGGGCGGCTTGACCTGGGCCCAGCGGCCCGACCCCGACGACCCCGGACAGGAGCCCGCCCCCGACCCCACGGTCCCGCTCCGGGTGGGCGACTTCGACCTGCGCACCGGTACGGAGCTGCTGGCCCCGACACCGCTGTTCAACACGACGGGCCCGCAGTCCTTCGCGTTCGACGACACCAACGGGCAGGTCTACACCCTCCAGGTGGTGCAGGACGGGATCCGGCTCGACGACGAGCCGGATCCCGTGGCGTACGAGGACCGCAAGTCGGCCGGTGATATGTGCCTGACCCGGTTGGACAGTTCCGGGAATACGCTCGGGCACATGTATCTGCGCGGCTTCGGCCACGGAATTTCCTTCGGGGTCGAGCCGACCGGGCAGCGTACGTACATATGGCTGGAGGGCCGGGCCGATCCGGAGAAGGGCTATGGTCGGACCGTGGTCCGCGTGCCGTTCAAGGACGGTACGGTGCTGGACAGCTCCGACGACTCCGTTCGGCATTTCGAGCCGGTGCCCGGCGCCACTGCCGTGTGCCCGGCGCTCGACCTGGCCGGCGAGCGGGTGCTGGTCAGCCACGAGGAGGAGGGCGTGCACCGGTTCTCGGTGTACGCGATGGCGGATTTCCTGGCCGGACGCTTCACCGCAGCCCAAACGATCAAAGCGGGTGTGCAGGTCAAGGAAGAGGAGTGGTTCCAGGGCTGTGCACTGTACGGGGACTTCGTGTACGTGCTGACCGGCAATCCCTATACGGGGAAGAACGGGCGCAATCCGCGGAAGTCCGGCGGTAATACCTATCTGTCCGCAATTGACGTGCGGACGGGCCGGGCGCAGGGGCGCCACAAGGTGACCGTGGCCCCGGATCTGCCCTACCGGGAGCCCGAAGGAATGGCGGTGCGCCGGGTGGGTTCACAGGCCGGTTTGTGCGTCGGATTTTCCGTGAAGGCGAAGGACCGGCGCGAGCTGGCGGTGTACCGCTTCACGGGCTGAGCGCCCGGCAGAGGGACGGTCGTCACATATTCCCGTGACGGGCCCCGTAATCATTGGCCTGTGGTTCACGGCACGTTCTAGAGCCGTCCATGAGGCTGCTTATACTACTGCGACACTTCACGCGACTCTTATACCTCCATGGGGGAGGCACCGCACCATGCGCTCCAAGCGGCTGCGCGCCGCACTCGGCGTTGCGATCACCTCTGGGCTCATCCTCAGCTTTGTCGGGATGCTGGTCGCGGTCGCGTTCGTCTCCCTCCCCCTCTTCGCCGGCTGCGCGGCCCTCAGCTACGTCGCCGACCTGATGCTCCACAACACCGAGTCGCCGACCCTGGAGAAGCTGCGGGACTCGCGCTTCGGCCTCACCATGCGCTTCTTGATCCGGCAGTTCCTGCTGCTGGGGCTGTGCGGTGCCATCGCCGACATCGAGTCGTTCGTGGCGCAGATGACCACCATCGGCCTGCTGCTGCTGTTCATCCTCCAGCTCGCCTACGGCGCGCTGCTCAAGCACGTCCGCAAATCGCGCAACGAGCTGCCGTTCACCACGCGCGGGCTGGACCTGGAGGCCCTCGGCATCCGCCGCATGCCCCACCCGTTCCTGATGAACAAGCACGTCCGCAAGACCCTGCACCTGGACATCCCGCTGGTCGCGGGAGCCCTGGCCACCATCGCCACGGACGACTGGCGCTGGGTCACGTACGGCATGATCACCACGGTCTTCCTCGCCTACTTCTCCCTGCTGGTGCTGGTGCCCGACGCGCGCAACGCGCTCAAGCTGCCCACCACCGACGAGGCCATCGACGAGCTCAACCACCAGCTGGCCGAATACCGCCCCCAGGTCGCGCTCTACTTCACCTTCGCGGCCATCTCCAAAGACTTCATGTACCAGGTGAACATGTGGCTGGAGTCCCTGGAGGCGCTCGACCTGCGGCCCATCATCGTGCTGCGCGAGCGGGCCACCCTGCGCTACCTCGACGCGACCCCGGTGCCCGTCATCTGCGTGCCCAAGGCGGACAACCTCGCCCGCATCGAGATGAACGAGCTCCGTGTCGCCCTCTACCCGGGCAACGCGGGCAAGAACGTGCACATGCTGCAGCGCGCCGAGGTCAAGCACGTCTTCATCGGCCACGGCGACAGCGACAAGCTCGCCAGCAGCAACCGCGTCAGCAAGGTCTTCGACGAGATCTGGGTGGCCGGCCGCGCCGGCCGCGACCGCTACGAGCGCATCAAGCACGCCGTCACCCCGCACCAGATCGTCGAGGTCGGCCGCCCCCAGCTGGCGCCGCTGCGCCCCTGGACCGGCAAGGTCGCGGGCAAGATCCCGACCGTCGTCTACGCCCCCACCTGGGAGGGCTGGACCGACGACGCCTGCTACACCTCCGTCATCCCGGCCGGCGAGAAGCTGATCCGGGCGCTGCTCGACGACGAGCGCGAGATCCGGATCATCTACAAGCCGCACCCGCTGACCGGCTCCCGCTCCCCCGAGGCCGCCGCCGCGCACCGCCGCGTCATCGCCCTCCTGGAGGAGGACAACGCCCGGCGCTTCGGCCGCAACATCACCGACTCCAAGACCGCGGCCAAGAAGCTCGCCCGCATCGACCAGCGCATCGCCGACCTCTCCGAGCGAGGCGTCCGCTCGAAGTACCCCGACCTCACCGAGGAGGAGCGGACCGCGCGCATCCGGCGCAGTCGCAACCAGGCGGGCGCCCTGTACTGGAGCGCCATCCCCGACACCGCGCACCACGTGGTGACCGAGCGGATCCCCGCCCTGTACGACTGCTTCAACCAGTCCGACCTGCTGATCGGTGACATGTCGAGCGTCGTCTCCGACTTCGTGGCGACCCGCAAGCCGTACGCGATCTTCAACCTGGAGGGCCTGCCCGACCAGGAGTTCCGCAACGAGCAGCGCACCGCCTATGCCTCGTACCTCCTCGACGGCGACTGCAACGGCCTGGCCGAGGCCCTCGACGCGACGCTGAACCCGAGCCGGGACGTCATGGCGTCCTACCGCGACCAGCTCAAGGACTACCTGCTCGGCCCGGAGTACCCGCCCTCGATCGTCCGCTTCAACGAGGCGGCCAACGACCTCTACCGGCGGGGACTGCGCGATTTCCCCATCGAGTACCCGGAGCCGGAGCAGACCCACTTCCCCGTCTGACCGGCCCGCCCCACAGCACCAGCAACACCAGCAGCACCCGTCCCACCACGCGTCCCCACCGCGTCCGCACCGCCACGCCGCACCACCAGCTCAGGAAGTAGGAGACCGTGTCCTCCAGACCTGCCCCCCACCGCACCATCGCCGTCGTACTCGCAGGGGGCACCGGCCAGCGCATCGGGCTCGAAATCCCCAAGCAGCTGCTCAAGATCGCCGGAAAGTCGATCCTGGAGCACACCCTCCACATCTTCGAGAACGCGCCGGACGTCGACGAGGTCATCCTCCTCATGACGCCCGCGTACGTGGACGACGCCCGCCGCATCGTCGAGAAGGCACGCCTGGGCAAGGTGACGGCGGTCCTCGCGGGCGGCTCCACCCGCAGCGAAACCACCCTGATCGCCATCCGGGCCGCCACCGAGCGGCTCGCCGAGGGCGAGGACTGCAACCTCCTCTTCCACGACGCGGTGCGCCCGCTGCTCTCCCAGCGCGTGGTGCGCGAGTGCGTCGAGTCCCTGGAGCGCTACCAGGCCGTCGACGTCGCCATCCCGTCCTCCGACACCGTCATCGTGACGCGGACCCACGGCGACGACGGCGAGTTCATCACCGAGGTCCCGGACCGCTCCCGGCTGCGCCGCGGGCAGACCCCGCAGGGCTTCCGGCTCTCCACCATCCGCGCCGCGTACGAGCGGGCCGCCGCCGACCCCTTCTTCCAGGCGACCGACGACTGCTCGGTGGTGGTGAAGTACCTGCCGGACGTCCCCGTCCACGTGGTCGCCGGCGACGACTACAACATGAAGGTCACCCAGCCGGTCGACGTCTTCATCGCCGACAAGCTCTTCCAGCTCGCCTCCCACGCCGCACCCGCCCAGGCCGGCGAGGACGCCTACCGCGAGCAGCTGTCCGGCAAGACGATGGTGGTCTTCGGCGGCTCGTACGGCATCGGCGCCGACATCTGCCGGATCGCCGAGGGCTTCGGCGCCCGCGTCTTCGCCCTCGGCCGCTCCACCACCGGTACGCACGTCGAGAACCTCGACCACGTCGAGGAGGCCCTCGACCGGGCCTACGCCGAGACCGGCCGCATCGACTACGTCGTCAACACGGCCGGCGTGCTGCGCGTCGGCCGCCTCGCCGACACCGACAACGAGACCATCCGCGAGGCGCTGGAGGTCAACTACCTGGCCCCGGTGAACATCGCCCGCGCCTCCTACAAGTACCTCAGCGAGACCGAGGGCCAGCTGCTGTTGTTCACCTCCAGCAGCTACACCCGCGGCCGCGCCGAGTACAGCCTGTACTCCTCCACGAAGGCCGCCATGGTCAACCTGACCCAGGCGCTCGCCGACGAGTGGGCCGAGGACCGCATCCGCGTCAACTGCGTGAACCCCGAGCGCACCGCCACCCCGATGCGCGCCAAGGCCTTCGGCCGGGAGCCCCAGGAGTCGCTGCTGACCTCCGAGTCGGTGGCCCTGACCTCCCTGGACGTGCTGGTCTCCGAGATGACCGGCCACGTGATCGACGTCCGCAAGCAGGACCCGACATCGTCCCCGGCGCAGCGCTCCGGCTTCGAGGCGGCGCTCGCCTCCGTCCTGATCCGGACGTCGGAGGACCAGGAGGTCTGACGTGACGTACGCATCCGTCCCGCAGCAGGGCCGTCGCCCGCGGATCTACGTGGCGGGCGGCTCCAACGCGGTCAGCCGCCCGTACAGCTTCCTGCCGATGGCGGGCTGGACGCAGGCTCTGCCCCTGTTCCTCACCGAGGCGGTGGAGGTGGTCAACTGCGCCCGCGCGCGGGCCAGCTCCAAGAGCTTCCGCGAGCGCGGCCGACTCCAGTGGATCCTGGAGGACATGGCGCCGGGCGACTACCTGCTGTTCGGCTTCGGCCAGAACGACATCAAGCCGGACCCGGGCCTGCACACCGAGCCGTTCTCCACCTTCCTGGAGCAGATGGCCGCGTACGTGCACGGTGCCCGCGAGCGGCAGGGCCACCCGGTGATCCTGCTGCCGTACGAGCGGCGGCGCATCGACCGGCACGGCAACGTCGCCCGCTTCCTCGGCGACTACCCGGTCGCGGCCCGGCAGCTGGCCGAGGACGAGCACGTACCGGTCGTCGACCTGTACGGGCAGAGCCTGCTGTGGTGGGAGGAGCTCGGGCCGGAGGCGTCCAAGCCCGCCTTCATGTACCTGCGCAGGGGCGAGCCCCTGCAGAAGCACGTCCTGGACGGGGACAACGTGCACACGCGGGCCGAGGGCGCGATCGAGTGCGCCCGGTTCATCGCCCGCAGCATGCTGGAGCAGGGCGTCATCCCGGCCCACTGGGGCCGCGACCTGGACCGCACGCGCTTCGACTACGACGAGATGGGCTGGCTGGACGAGGAGACCTTCCGGCAGCGCACCGCGTCCCGCGTCTCCACCTTCCCCGGCGCCTGAGGAGTCCCGTACGTGAACAACCTCCTGTGCCGGGGCCGGGCCCTCGGCGAGACCCCCGACGGGGGCGCCGTGTACGCCGCCCTGTACTGCTCGGTCGACCCGCGCCGCGGCGTCGCACCCGGCGAGACGGTCCAGCTCGGCCTGTCCGTGGCCCCCGACCAGGGCGCCTCGCGCGGCTGCGGCTACCTGCTGCGGGCCCCGCTCGCCGAGTCCGCCGACATCGTCGGCATCCAGGGCCTGGAGTACTTCCCGCGGCAGGGCTGGTTCCGGGTGCGGGCCGACTCCGGCGAGACCGGCACCGGCGTCCTGCACCTGCGCGTCCACGACACCGCCTCGGCGCCGCGGATCCGGCCGCAGATGATGGTGGCCGTCCCGGACGCCACCGGTCGCAAGCTCGTCCGCACGGCCAAGCTGGACGCCGAAGCGCTCCCGGTCCGCCGGGCCACCGCCCGCGGCCTGCGCCTCACCGCCGAGCCGGGCGGGTCCGGTTCGGTGAACGTGCTGTCCGCGTGCCCGGCGGGGAGCACCGCCGTGGCGGTGACCGCGCCGCGCCACGGGGACGCGCAGCTGTCGTACGACGGCTGGGTGACGTACAGCCCTGCGCCCGGATTCACCGGTTACGACCGGTTCGAGTACACGGTGGGCACCCCTGCCGGGGAGCAGCTGAGCTCCCACGTGAACGTGTTCGTGGGGTCCCTGGAGTTCGCCCCGGGCGCCTTCCCCGCCCGGACCACGGACGTCGCCTTCCGGCCCTGGCAGTGGCCCGAGCTGACCGGGGAGATGCCCTGGCCCCGCCCCGACCACCCCGCGTCCGCGCCCCGTCCGACTGCCTGAGGAACCCAGCATGAACACCGCCGTCGCGCTCCCCGCAGACATCAAGGACGTGTCCGTCGCGGTCCGGGTCTGCAACCAGGCCCAGGCGCTGGAAGCCTGCCTGGCCTCGATCACCGGCCAGACCATCGGCACGGACCGGCTGGAGATCATCGGTGTCGACGACGGTTCGACGGACGAGAGCGGATCCGTCCTGGCCCGGGCCGCACACCAGTACCCCGCGTTCGTCCGCATCGGGCAGGTCTCGCACGGGCTGAGCCCGGCGGCGGCCCGCAACTGGGCGCTGAGCCAGGTGCGGGGACGGTACGTCATCTTCCTGGAGGCCACCGACCGGCTGGCGCCCGACGCGCTGCAGCGGATGGTGGCCGCGGCCGACGCCAACGAGGCCGACGTGGTGCTCGGCAAGCTGGAGAGCTCGGGCCGGCACACGGTCCCGACGGCGATGTTCCGCAAGAACCAGGCCTACACCGA
This sequence comes from Streptomyces sp. NPDC059851, assembly GCF_042732005.1. NCBI lineage: Bacteria > Bacillati > Actinomycetota > Actinomycetes > Kitasatosporales > Streptomycetaceae > Streptomyces > Streptomyces sp. NPDC059851. Next base: position 11,521 of record NZ_JBHWJJ010000174.1, read on the forward strand.
CGCCTTCAGCTCGCGCGTCTACTGGTCGCTGACCCCGGACAAGCTGTTCCGCACGAGCCTGCTGCACCGGCGCGGCCTGGTCTTCCCCACCGACATGCCGATGGGGGACGAGCAGGTCTTCACCGCGGGCGCTTTCATCGGCGCGGACAACGTCTCCGTCGTCGGCGACGCCACCTGCGTGGTCAAGGGCCCCGCGTCCGCGCACCGGGCGACCCTGGCCGACCGGGTCGCCCTGGCCTCCCGGATGCTGGCCCTGGTCGCCGCGCAGCTGCCGGAGGGGCCCCACCGGGACCGGCTCCAGGCCAGGCACCTGGAGGTGGAGCTGGGCGGGGCCACCGCGCAGGCGCTGCTGTCGGCCGCCGACCCGGCGGAGCGGGACCAGACGCTGTGGGCCGCGGCCGAGGTGCTGCGCACCCAGGCCTCCCCGGGGGCGCTGGCGCTGCTGCCGCGCATGGTCGCCGTGCGGTTCGCGCTGCTGGGTCAGGGCCGGTTCGCCGAGGCCCAGCAGATCGCCGCCTTCGAGGCGGACAAGGACCGGCCGGTCGTCCGCAAGACGGTGGAGAACGGGCGGGTGTTCACCACCCTGCCGTTCTTCCGGGACCCGCAGGTCGGGCTGCCGGACGAGCTGTTCGACATCACCGGTGACATGACGGTCTCCCAGCAGCTCCAGAAGGCCCGCTGGGACGGGCCGATGCTGCTGCTGGACGGGTACGCCTTCTTCGAGCAGCTGTCGACGAAGGAGCGCGCGACCCGGGTGGTGCTGCGCGAGCGGACCAGCGGAGCCCAGGAGAGCCACGCGGTGACGGCCCGCCGCGACGACACCCTCACCAACTCCAAGGGCAAGACCCGGGCGATGGGCCGGTTCTCGGCCCGGATCAACCTGGCCCAGACCTCCAGCGGCTGGCCGCTGCCCCCGGGTACCTGGGACCTGTACCTGTCGGTCAGCTTCGAGGGCGTGGCCCAGGAGGTGCGGCTCGGCACGCGCCGGGCGGCCGATCTGGACACCACGGCCCGGATGCCGGTGCGGATCTCGGACGCGCCCGGCACGCAGGGGATGGAGCTGGCGGCGAGCCCGTACTACGCGGAGGACGGCGGCCTGACCATCGAGGTCGCACAGCGGGCCCCGCTGCCGGGCCGCGCCTGATCCCGGCCCCACCCGGCCGGCCGGCCCGCCGGCCGGGTCAGACGAGGGGCTCCCAGGGGCCGAACGCCAGCCCCTGGACGGTGGTGTCCTGGCGGGCGCACATCGGGGCGCCGCTCTCGTCGAACGCGACGACGACGACCCGGCCGGCCGCGTCGACGTCCACCTGCGGGGCGTACGCGCCGTGGCCGCCGATGGACGCCCACCAGGTTCCGTAGCCCTCGTTCTCGGTGACGTAGGCGGTGACCTCGACGTCCCCCTCGGCCCCGGTCTGGGCGAGCACCGTGCAGTCGTAGCCGCCGAGGACGGCCCGGGCGACGCCGGGCGCGCCGCGGCCGCCCGCGCCGCCGAGTCCCATGAGGCCGCCCTGGACCCCCTGGCGGGCGGCCCGCCAGGCGACCAGCGAGCCGTCCCCCGGGTAGCGCCAGAAGTACGTGGCCCGGCGCGCGCCCGTCTCGTACGCGACCACGGTGCCGGGGACCACCGGCGTGGGGATGCGGTCGGCGAGGCCGAAGCGGCCCTGGCCGATGCCGGTCCAGCGGTCGGGGCCGGACGGGCCGACGGCGAGCATCTCCAGCAGCCCGCCGGTCGGCATCAGCGGGACCGCGCCGCCCGGGTAGGGCTGCGCGGCCACCTGCTTCCAGGAACCCCACGCCCCCTCGGCATTGCGGCTGCGCCGCAGGACGCCCGCGTTCCGCAGCGTGACGATGACGTGGAGGGAGCCGGAGCGCTGGTTGACGGCGATGCGCGGCGGGCCGGTCAGCCGGTCGCCCTCGGGGCCGCCGCGCAGGACCGGGGTGCCGAGGCCGTACCAGTCGACCATGGGGCGGCCCGGCTGGAACTGGGTGGAGACGATGACCTCGGGCAGGCCCGAGCCGTCCTCGGCGGCCCGCAGGGCGGCGAAGTGGACGTACCCCTCGCGGGTCCGCGCCATGGCGGCGGTTCCCAGCCAGCCCGGGACGTCGAAGGCGTCCGGGCCGGTCCAGCCGGTGAAGGGGGCGGCCGCCTCGGTCCAGCGGAGCAGGCCGTCCGGAGTGCAGGCGTAGGCCGTCAGGCGGCCGTCCCCGCCCTTGAACAGCCAGGTTCCGGCCGGCGGGGTGGACTGGCGTGCACCCGGTCCGCCGGTACGGGCGCCTTGCGCCCCGCGAGCCGAAGAGGCGGCCCGGCTACCGTCTTTGCCGCGGATCACACCGCATACCACCCTTCTGCCCGATATGTTCACACCCGAGGGGTAGGGCTCTTCACCCGAAAGAACCAGCCACTCGAAAGGGTGTCTTATGATGCACCCCATCGATAATAGAAGGGCACTCCCTCCATGACCGACCGCCCCTCGGCCACCCCTCCCTCCTCCCGGCGCAGGCCGCGGCGCGGCGGACGGCGCGTCCTGCGGATCGTGCTGCTGGTGGTGGCGGTGCTCATCCTCGCGGCCGGCGGCGCGGGCTGGTGGGCGTACAACCACCTCAACGGCAACATCGACAGCGTCGACCTGGACCAGGCCATCGGCGACGACCGCCCGAAGAAGGTCGTCCCCGGAGCGCAGAACGTCCTGGTCCTCGGCTCGGACTCGCGCGACGGAGCGAACGGCGACCTCGACCACGGCAACGTCAGCGGCGCCCGCTCGGACACCGCGATGCTGATCCACATCCCGGAGGGCCGGTCCCGGGCCACCGCCGTGAGCATCCCCCGCGACACCCTCATATCCCGGCCCGAGTGCAAGGGCGGCGACGGCAAGACCGTCCCGGCCGCCGACCGGGTCATGTTCAACTCCGTGTACACGCTGGCCGGGCCGGCCTGCGTGGTCAAGACCGTCGAACAGCTGTCCGGGATCCGCGTGGACCACTTCGTCGAGGTCGACTTCGCCGGCTTCAAGGGCCTGGTGGACGCACTCGGCGGGGTCACCGTCACCCTGGACAAGCCGATGACCGGCGCGAAGGGCGGCCTGAAGCTGGACGCCGGCACGCACCGGCTGAACGGCACCGACTCCCTCAAGTTCGTCCGTACCCGCTACGGCTACGGCGACGGCAGCGACCTCGGGCGCATAGGCCTGCAGCAGCAGTTCATGATGGCGATGCTCTCGGAGGTCAAGAAGCAGGACGCCCTCGGCAACCCCGCCCGGCTCTACAAGCTCGCCGACGCCGGCACCAAGTCGCTCACCACCGACGCCGAACTCGCCTCCCTCACCGCGCTCGCCGACTTCGCTCAGAGCATGAAGGGCGTGGACCCGGGCACCATGGAGACGATCATGCTCCCGGTGGCCTACGACAAGGTCGATCCCAATCGCGTCATCGTCGCGCAGCCGCAGGCCGGCCGGCTCTGGGAGGCCCTGCGCACCGACCGGGAGATCCCGGCGGAGGCGAAGAAGTCCCCCGCCCTGGGCAAGGGCTGAGCGCCGGGCACGCACCGCCCCAGCACCGCAGCACGCGTCGGGCCCGTGC
>NZ_JBHWJJ010000175.1:0-14857 GCF_042732005.1 Streptomyces sp. NPDC059851
GCACGGGCGGCTCCCCGCCCGGGCCGCGACGCCGCGGGTCAGCTGCAGCCGCTGGTGGAGCCGCAGCCCTCGCAGATGTAGCAGGAGCCGGCGCGCTGCATCTTCGTACCGCAGGAGAAGCAGAGCGGGGCGTCGGCGGAGACGCCGAGCTGCATCTCGACCAGTTCCGCGCTGGAGTGCGCGGTCTTCGGCGCCGGGACGGTCACGGTCTGCGCCTTCGGGGCGGGAACGGAGGCCAGCGGGGCGGACTGGGCCAGGGACTCCGTGTCGACCTCGTCCTCGAGCGGCTCGTAGGAGCCGGTGTCGAGGTGGCGCTGGCGCTCCTCGGCGGTGTGGATGCCGAGGGCGGAGCGGGTCTCGAACGGCAGGAAGTCCAGGGCCAGGCGGCGGAAGATGTAGTCGACGATCGACTGCGCCATCCGCACGTCCGGGTCGTCCGTCATGCCGGCGGGCTCGAAGCGCATGTTGGTGAACTTCGAGACGTAGGTCTCCAGCGGGACGCCGTACTGCAGACCCACCGAGACGGCGATCGAGAAGGCGTCCATCATGCCCGCGAGGGTGGAGCCCTGCTTCGACATCTTCAGGAAGACCTCGCCCAGGCCGTCGTCCGGGTAGGAATTGGCGGTCATGTAGCCCTCGGCACCGCCGACCGTGAAGGAGGTGGTGATGCCCGGGCGGCCCTTGGGAAGGCGCTTGCGGACCGGGCGGTACTCGACGACCTTCTCGACCGCCGCGCGGATGGTCTCCTCGGCCTTCTCGGTGACCTCGGCCTTCTCCTGCTCCTTCTTCTTGGCGGAGAGGGGCTGGCCGACCTTGCAGTTGTCGCGGTAGATCGCGAGGGCCTTGACGCCGAGCTTCCAGGCCTCGAAGTAGATCTCCTCGACCTCCTCGACGGTCGCCGACTCCGGCATGTTCACCGTCTTGGAGATGGCGCCGGAGATCCACGGCTGGATGGCGGCCATCATGCGGACGTGGCCCATCGGGGAGATGGAGCGCTCGCCCATGGCACAGTCGAAGACCTCGTAGTGCTCGGTCTTCAGGCCGGGGGCGTCGATCACGTTGCCGTGCTCGGCGATGTGGGCGACGATCGCCTCGACCTGCTCCTCCTGGTAGCCCAAGCGGCGCAGCGCCTGCGGGACGGTGCCGTTCACGATCTGCATCGAGCCGCCGCCGACCAGCTTCTTGAACTTGACGAGGGCCAGGTCCGGCTCGACACCGGTGGTGTCGCAGGACATCGCCAGACCGATGGTGCCGGTCGGGGCGAGGACGGAGGCCTGCGCGTTGCGGAAGCCGTTCTTCTCGCCGAGGCGCAGGACGTCCTGCCAGGACTCCGTGGCCGCGGCCCAGATCGCGTTGTCGAGGTCCTCGGTGCGCGGCGCCGCGGCGTTGGCGTCGGCGTGCTGCTTCATGACGCGCTTGTGGGCGTCGGCGTTGCGGGCGTAGCCGTCGTACGGTCCGACGATCGCGGCCAGCTCGGCGGAGCGCTTGTACGCGGTGCCGGTCATCAGCGAGGTGATGGAGGCGGCGAGGGTCCGGCCGCCGTCCGAGTCGTACGCGTGGCCGGTCGCCATCAGCAGGGCGCCGAGGTTGGCGTAGCCGATGCCGAGCTGGCGGTAGGCGCGGGTGTTCTCACCGATCTTCTGCGTCGGGAAGTCCGCGAAGCAGATCGAGATGTCCATCGCCGTGATGACGAGCTCGACGACCTTGGCGAAGCGCGCGGCGTCGAAGGACTGGTTGCCCTTGCCGTCGTCGTCGAGGAACTTCATCAGGTTCAGCGAGGCGAGGTTGCAGGACGTGTTGTCCAGGTGCATGTACTCGCTGCACGGGTTCGACGCGGTGATGCGGCCGGACTCGGGGCACGTGTGCCAGCGGTTGATCACACCGTCGTACTGGATGCCCGGGTCGGCGCAGGCCCACGCGGCCTCGGCCATCTTGCGGAAGAGCGCCTTGGCGTCGACCTCCTCGATGACCTCGCCGGTCATGCGGGCGCGCAGGCCGAAGCTGGTGCCGTTCTCGACGGCCGTCATGAACTCGTCGTTCACGCGGACGGAGTTGTTGGCGTTCTGGTACTGGACGGACGTGATGTCGTCGCCGCCCAGGTCCATGTCGAAGCCCGCGTCGCGCAGGGCGCGGATCTTCTCCTCTTCCTTCACCTTGGTGTCGATGAAGTCCTCGACGTCCGGGTGGTCCACGTCGAGCACGACCATCTTGGCCGCGCGGCGGGTGGCGCCGCCCGACTTGATCGTTCCGGCGGACGCGTCGGCGCCCCGCATGAAGGAGACCGGGCCGGAGGCGTTGCCGCCGGAGGAGAGGAGCTCCTTGGAGGAGCGGATGCGGGAGAGGTTCAGGCCGGCACCGGAGCCGCCCTTGAAGATCATGCCCTCTTCCTTGTACCAGTCGAGGATCGACTCCATGGAGTCGTCGACGGACAGGATGAAGCAGGCGGAGACCTGCTGCGGCTGGGGCGTGCCGACGTTGAACCACACCGGGGAGTTGAAGCTGAAGATCTGGTGCAGGAGGGCGTAGGTCAGCTCGTGCTCGAAGATCTCCGCGTCGGCGGGGGACGCGAAGTAGCCGTAGTCCTCGCCGGCCTTCGTGTACGTCTTCACGATGCGGTCGATGAGCTGCTTCAGGCCGGTCTCGCGCTGCGGGGTGCCGACGGCGCCGCGGAAGTACTTGCTGGTGACGATGTTGACCGCGTTCACCGACCAGAAGTCGGGGAACTCGACGCCGCGCTGCTCGAAGTTGACCGAGCCGTCGCGCCAGTTGGTCATGACGACGTCACGGAGCTCCCAGTTCACCTCGTCGTACGGGTGCACGCCCGGGGTGGTGTGGATGCGCTCGATCCGCAGGCCGCCCTTAGTGGCCTTGGTCCCCTTGGTGCGGGAACCACGTGCCGAGCTGCTCGCCGTCTCTGTCATGCCGCCTGCCTCCCATATGCGGGCAAAAACGCCCTAAAGTGCCAGCGATATTCCGCGGCACAGTGCTGTGTCTTGTTACGTTTCGTCGTCTCCCGGCTCACCGGGAGTCCCCCGGCTACCACCGGGAGCGGCGCCAGGCCGAGCAGACGGGCCGCGCCGGGCGCGCGGCTGTCCGATCAGTCGGTGGCGGAGGCGGGCACGGGGACCGGGACGGCCCCTGCGGACTCGCACTCTTCGGGGCGAGGCCGCCGGTCGCGCAGTTCCGCGATGGCGGTCTCGAAGTCTTCAAGGGTGTCGAACGCTTTGTACACGGACGCGAACCGCAGGTACGCGACGAGATCGAGCTCCTGGAGCGGGCCGAGTATGGCCAGACCCACGTCGTGGGTGGTCAGCTCGGCGCTGCCGGTGGCGCGCACCGCCTCCTCGACCCGCTGGCCGAGCTTGGCGAGGGCGTCCTCGGTGACGGGTCGCCCCTGGCACGCCTTGCGCACGCCGGAGATGACCTTGGTACGGCTGAAGGGTTCGGTGACCCCACTGCGCTTGATCACCATCAGCGAGGCCGTCTCCACCGTCGTGAAGCGACGGGAGCAGTCCGGGCACTGGCGGCGTCTGCGGATCGACGTGCCGTCGTCGGTGGTACGGCTGTCGACGACGCGGCTGTCGGGGTGCCTACAGAAGGGGCAGTGCATGGGTTTCCTTCACCCTCCCTATCGGCACGACTGAATCACCCCGCCACACCCTGCACGACAGGGACACACCCTGTCGGGGGCTCGCGGAGCAGCCACAAGCATATGCGATTCCGGGAGCCTCGCGAGCCCGCTGAAACACAAGTTGTGGGTGACCTCGCTCATCCAACCACTAGATATGGGGTTGCGGCGGATGCACTTCGCTACCGCGTGTCGCGGCCCGATGACCAGCCGGAAGGGGTGCGCGGTGCCACACTGGCGAGGGACCGGAAGGCGCCGATCCGCGCGGGAAGGGTACCGTAAACAAGGAACGGGGGACCGAACCCGCGTTCGGGGATCACCCAATGCCATACACCTCGCGATGTGGCCACGGTGGGCGATCTGCGATTTTTCACTCGAACGTGTGTTTGGCGCAACCTTTCGAAAGCAACTACCGTTGTCCAGCTAGGGAGAACATTTCGAGAGGGGCCGCCGACGTGACCACGACCGCAGACAGTGCCGCCATCACTGCCGAGAACCGCTCCCAGAGCCGACTCGACCCGGTGCACGCCATGAACGAAGCAAGCCCGAATCCGGACCCCGAGTCCGTCCGGCCCGCGCGCTCGCTGCCAGGACGCCCCCCAGGCATCCGCGCCGACAGCTCCGGACTCACGGACCGGCAGCGGCGGGTCATCGAAGTCATCCGTGACTCCGTGCAGCGTCGGGGCTACCCGCCGTCGATGCGGGAGATCGGCCAGGCGGTGGGCCTGTCCAGCACGTCCTCCGTCGCCCACCAGCTGATGGCCCTGGAGCGCAAGGGGTTCCTGCGCCGCGACCCGCACCGGCCCCGGGCGTACGAAGTCCGCGCATCGGACCAGCCCAGCTCACAGCCCACCGACACCACCGGCAAGCCCGCCGCCTCGTACGTTCCCCTGGTCGGACGGATCGCGGCCGGCGGCCCGATCCTCGCCGAGGAGTCGGTGGAGGACGTGTTCCCGCTCCCCCGCCAGCTCGTCGGCGACGGTGAGCTCTTCGTCCTCAAGGTCGTCGGCGACTCGATGATCGAGGCCGCGATCTGCGACGGCGACTGGGTCACCGTCCGCCGCCAGCCGGTCGCCGAGAACGGCGACATCGTCGCCGCCATGCTCGACGGCGAGGCCACGGTCAAGCGGTTCAAGCGCGAGGACGGCCACGTCTGGCTGCTCCCGCACAACGCGGCGTACCAGCCGATCCCCGGCGACGAGGCCACCATCCTCGGCAAGGTCGTCGCCGTGCTGCGCCGGGTCTGATCCCGCGCCCCTGTCCAGCTCCGGGACTCACTGCGCCGGTCCCGGAGCTGTCTTGTACTTCCTTGCAGGCGCCGAGCTCTGCAGCAGCTGGGCTCACAGCCGTTGGCACCCGGGATCGGTCCTGGTGCCGACGGCTCCGTCGTGTGGCGCTGCTGCTATCCGGGGTGCTCCGCTGCGACGCGCTTCGATGCCGCGTCGTTGCTGTCGCGCCGTTACGTCGTGTCGTTATTTCCCGTCCGCCTGAGCGGCGGTGTCGATGGCGGCGAGGGAGCGCCGGACCTGGTTGCGGTCCGTGGTGTACCAGAAGTCCGGGAGCGAGGACTTCAAGAAACTCCCGTAGCGGGCCGTGGCCAGGCGGGGGTCGAGTACCGCGACGACGCCGCGGTCCCCAGCCGCCCGTACGAGCCGGCCCGCACCCTGAGCCATCAGCAGGGCGGCATGCGTGGCGGCGACCGCCATGAACCCGTTGCCTCCGTGCTCCTCGACCGACTTCTGCCGGGCGCTCATCAGCGGGTCGTCGGGACGCGGGAACGGGATCCTGTCCATGATCACGAGCTGGCAGCTCGGGCCCGGGACGTCCACGCCCTGCCAGAGGGACAGCGTCCCGAACAGGCAGGTCTTCGGATCGGCGGCGAACGTCTTGATCAGCTCGCCCAGGGTTTCCTCGCCCTGGAGCAGGATCGGGTGGTCGAGCCGGCCACGGAGCTCCTCGGCGGCCGCCTTGGCGCCTCGCATGGAGGAGAAGAGGCCGAGGGTGCGTCCACCGGCCGCCTCGATCAGCTCGGCGAGCTCGTCCATCATGTCGCCGCGGGTGCCCTCGCGGCCGGGGGTCGCGAGGTGCTTGGCGACGTAGAGGATGCCCTGCTTGGGGTAGTCGAACGGCGAGCCGACGTCCATGCCCTTCCAGACGGGCGCGTCGTCCCCCTCCAGGCCCTCGGGGGACAGCCCCAGCGAGGCCGCAACGCCGTTGAAGTCCCCGCCCAGCTTGAGGGTCGCCGAGGTCAGGACCACGGAGCGGTCCTCGAACAGCTTCTCGCGCAGCAGCCCGGACACCGACAACGGGGCCACGCGGAGGGTGGCACCGAACCGGTCGTGGCGCTCGTACCAGACGACGTCGTACTCGGAGCCGGCGATGATCCGCTCCGCCACTGCGTGGACGTTTTCCACGGAGGCGAGTGCCTGCTTGCGGACCGCGTCCTCGTCGTGGACGGACTTGTCCCTGGTCGCCCCGATCGCCGAGATCACGTTGCGTGCGGCGTCCCGCAGCGAGGTCAGCGCGTATCCGAGGTCCTCCGGGATCTCCTGGAGCCGGCCGGGGAGGGCCAGCTCCATGACCCGCTCGAATGACTCCGAGGCGGTTTGCAGGGCGTCGGCGGTCTTCTCGTCGACGAGCTTCGCGGCGCGCTTGACGGCGCGGTTGACCTGGCCGGGGGTGAGCTCACCAGTGGCGACGCCGGTCACGCGGGACACGAGCTCGTGGGCCTCGTCCACGATCAGCACCTCGTGCTGGGGCAGGACGGGGGCTCCCTCGATCGCATCGATGGCCAGCAGCGCATGGTTGGTGACGACCACGTCGGCGAGCTTGGCCCGCTCGCGGGCGGCCTCGGCGAAGCACTCGGCGCCGTACGCACACTTCGACGCACCGAGGCACTCGCGGGAGGAGACCGAGACCTGGCTCCAGGCCCGGTCGGAAACGCCCGGTGTGAGATCGTCGCGGTCGCCCGTCTCCGTCTCGTCGGCCCAGTCACGCAGGCGCAGCAGGTCCTGTCCGAGCTTGCTGGTGGGGGCGGCCGCCTCGAACTGGTCGAAGAGGCCTTCCTCCTCGTCCTGCGGCGCGCCCTCGTGCAGCCGGTGCAGGCACAGGTAGTTGGAGCGGCCCTTGAGCATGGCGAACTGGGGGCGGCGGCGCAGCTGCGGGTGCAGCGCCTCCACCGTCCGCGGCAGGTCGCGCTCGACCAGCTGCCGCTGGAGCGCCAGGGTCGCCGTGGCAACGACCACGCGCTCGCCGTGCGCGAGGGCCGGCACCAGGTAGCCGAGGGACTTGCCGGTGCCGGTACCGGCCTGGATGAGCCGGTGGGTGTTGTCGTCGATCGCCTCGGCGACGGCTTCGGCCATGGCGACCTGGCCGGGCCGCTCCGTACCGCCGACGGCGGAGACGGCGGCGTGCAGCAGATCGGTGAGGGAGGGCTTCGTCATAGCACCTACCACCCTACGGGGCGCCACCGACAGTGACGTCCACGGCGAGGATGCATGGCCGACACAAACGCCCCCGGTCACCTTTGCCGGGAGCGGCACAGGGGCTGCGGTCTCACCCTCCCGGGTGAACCTCCGCACCCCGGGAACCTTGCTGCGCAACGCAGAGTTTTCGGAAGTGAAAGGACTGGTGCAGAGGCACGACGCAGCAGAGGGGGCAGAGGGGCATGCGACGTCAGGGACCCGGGGCGGGGTGCGACCGTCAGATGAGAGTGCGCAGCACCCGCTCCCTGATCATCAGGGCCGCGCGCTTCCCGGGGAGGTCGATTTCGGTGGAGCAGCGGAAGCCGGAGGCCAGGAAGGCCGACACGGAGGGGATGTTGCGGGCGTCCGGTTCGGCGATCACGCGGGTGCAGCGCGGGCGGTTGTCGAGGACCAGGTTGGCGACGGCGCGCAACAGGGTCCGGCCCAGGCCGCGACCGCGGTTCGTGCCGTCTCCGATGAGCAGGTGGATACCGGTGTCGTGGGGGCAGGCGCGGTAGTGGCCGGCGACAGGGTCGAGGTCGGCCCGGTAGATCTCCCAGTAGCTCATCGGCGCACCGTCGAGGTAACCGATGCAGGGGACGCTGCTGCCGTCGCCGTCGAGCTGGGCCCGTAGGTGTGCGGCGGTGACGGAGGGGGGTCCGGCGAGTTCCCAGTAAGCGGCCACCTCGGGGTCGTTCATCCACCGGGTGAGGAGTTCCAGGTCGCGGCCGAGGCGGACGGGTTCCAGGTGGAAGGCCCCTGCCGCGGTGGTGACGCTGCCCCATCCGGCCGGGGAGTCGAGCAGGTCGGCTTCGGCGAGCAGGGGCAGCAGCCGGGCCGCGATCCGGAATGCGGCGGGGCGGGAGGTGACGGGCCCTGCGGCGGGGGCGGGGGCTTCGGTTTCGGTGGAGGGCATCGGGCTCACTCGTGGAGGGGGTTGGTGATGGTGACGTAGACGGGCGGGGAGCCGAGGGGGCCGAGAGGGCCAAGGGGGCCGACGAGTTCGTCGGGGCCGGACAGGCGGGTGAGCAGGTTCGCCTTGCAGCGCAGGGTGGGTGAGTCGAGCAGCCGCGCGGGCAAGGGGCCGAGGTCGGAGGCTTTGCCGAGGAAGCGCCGGAACGCTGCGAGCAGGACGCGTTCGTCGGCGAGCCGCTGGGACCCGAAGGCCCCGATGAGGCCGAGCACGTTGTCGATGCCCAGGTGGTAGGTGAAGCGCTCGTCGGCGACGGCATCGGAAGCGAAGCTTTCGCTGGCGCTGCCCGTACCGGGGATCCGGCGTTCCAGTTCCGCGCGGCGGGACGCTCGGAACCAGTAGCCCTGGTTGCCGCGGTACCGGCCGCCGACCGGCCAGCCGGCCGCGTCGAGCACGACCAGCGTGTTGCGCTGGTGCGCTTCGAGGACGATGCCGGCCAGCGCGTCGAAGGAGAGGACGGGCAGGACGACATGGTTGAGGTAGCGCAGGAACCACTCGGCTGCGACGGCGGAGGCGGGGCGGCCGGTGGAGACGGCGAGCCGGGAGACGGTTTCGGCGAGCCGTGAGTGCACGGTGGTCCGGCCCGGCCACGGGCGGGGCGCGGTGAGTGCGGCCAGGCACAGGACGTCGTCGCGGGAGCGGAAGGGGTTGTGGCGCAGTACGACGTCGAGTCCGGGGACAGGGGTGCCGTCCAGTGAGTCGACGGCGGCCCAAGCGGGGTCGCGCACGATGTCGAAGCCGGGGTGGGCGGCCCGCCACTGTTCCGCGAGGCCGGTGCGGAGCAGCCGGTGCACCTCGACGCCGCGGAGGAGCTCCTTGCGGAGGTTCTCCCGGCGGGAGCCGGGGATGCGCAGGCCGAGGGAGAGCTTGAGCATTGCGGGGGCACCGGTCCGGTGGACGGTGCGGACGGAGGAGGTGGGGAACCAAGGTTCGCCGTGCGGACCGAGGTCGTGCAGGAGCCCGGCGTCGCGGAGGGCGGCGACGGCTGGGCGTTGCAGCAGGTCGCGTGCCTGCCAGGGGTGGACGGGGAGGGGGGTGGTGCCGTCGGGCAGCGGGAGCTCGGGGGCGAGCCGGCCCAGGAGCCGGGCAGCGGTCACCGGGCGGCCTCGCTCGGTCCAGGCCGAGTCGGTGGCGAGGGCGGAAGGGGCGACGGCGAACCAGTGGAGGGGGAAGGAGCCGTGGAGTTCGGGTGAGTAGCGGTGCGCTTCGCTCACGGAGAGCCCTTCGCGGCTCTTCGGATCGGGTTGGAGGGGGTGGCCGAGGAGGAGGGACTGTTCGGCGGTGAGGAAGAGGTCACCGGCGACGGGAGCGGGCGGGGTGGGCCGTGCGCGCCGGTCGGCGATGAACTCGGCGGTCCGGCGTACCGAGTCGGCGACCCGGCCGACGAGTTCGGTGCCGCCACGGCCGAAGGGGCCGACGGGGCTGCCCTCGCGGGCGATGAGCGAAGCGAGGGTGACGGCGTCCAAGGCCGGGGCGTGGGCGGGGGCGCCTTCGAGTCGGGCGGGCGCGAAGCGGTGCCAGCCGGAAGGGGACCAGTAGCGGACGGCGACGAGCAGGGCGGTGCCGGACGCGGGGAGGGGGATGCGGAGCAGGGTTCCGGCAGGCCCGTCGGGACGGCCGATGCCGGTCTCGCGGACCCAGCAGCGCAGGAGGTTCTCCACCGTCGCGGCCTCGGCGGCGGTCGCCGGGTCGGGGTGGTCCAACAGGTCGGGCAGCATTGCGGGTTCCGTCCCGGCCGGTCCCGCGTAGCCCGCGCGCATGCGGACCGAGCCGTGGTTCTGGCGGGGCACCAGGGCCGCAGCAGCCGGGGCCCGCTGTGGAGTCGGCGACTGCGGGCCGGCCTCTCCCCCGGCGGGGCCTCCCTTGCCTGCGCGGGCGTCCGGCGAGTCGGGGCCGCGGGGGTCCTGGTGGGGGCCGCCGTGCAGGGACGGCTCGGGGGCGGCGTCCCCGAGGCCGTGCTCGGCACCAGCCGTCGGGCTGACACCCCCGTCTGCCTGCGGGGCGGCGCCCGGCACGGCCGGACGCTGGGGCTCGGGCGGCGGCGGGGCAGGGTGCCCGGGTGCCTGCGCAGCCCCGGGCGGAAGCCACCGCGCCGGGGGTCCGCCCGCGTCCGAAGCCCCGGGGCGACCGGAGTGCGGGGCGGTCGCCGGCCGAGCCGCACCGGGGGGCTCGGCGGAAGCGTCGGCGGGGCCGGCCTGCGCGCCGTGCCGGGCCGCTCCGGGACGCCCCGGCTGCGTGCCCCGAGCCGCTGGAACCCCGGGCCCAGGCGCCGCGGGAGCAAGCTGCCGCTTCTCGGCATCCCGGCCCGACGGGCCCTCTGGGCCCTGGGGGACGTGTGGGACCTCCGGGTGGCTTCCCGGCTCGGCGGGCCGTACCGGGTCGTCGTGGAGGACTCTCGCGGGCAGGTCCGCTGCTCCGGGCGTGGGCGCCTGCCCGGCGGGCGTTTCGAGGGGGAAGCGGTGAGGGGACTCCCCTCGGTCGCCCGCTCCGGCAGCCAGGGGTAGGGCGTCCACGGCGTGCCCCGAGTCCGTGGACGCGTCCGCCGCGGCGGAGGGCAGATACTCCGAGCTGCCGGGGCCGGCGGACCTGACCGGGTCGGACTGCGCTGCGGATGCGGGCGGCTGCGGTGGCTCGGCCGTGTCCCCCGGCCCAGCCGAGTTGGCCTCCGGGACGGACTGCTGGGTGGCCGGTGCGGGGTGCACGGCCCTCCTCAGCGCGCCGGCAGGAGCTGGACGGGGCGCAGGGCCGGTGAGCGGCCCGACCGTGGGCCCCGGCCCCGGCGGCTCGGCTTCCGGAGTGAGCCGCCGAGCGATCGATGAGGGATCCGCCGCCGGACCTCGGACCTCCGCGACGGCTGGGCGGGGTAGCTGGTCAGCGGGTGGCTGGGGCACAGGCTCGGGCATCGGGATCGGATCCGCCGGCACGGCTTCCGGGCTTGACCGCCGGGCTGGCGGACAGAGGTGCCCCGCCGGACCGCGGCCCTCCGCGGAGAGCGGGCCGGGCGGCGGGTCGGCGGGTGACCGGGGCAAGGCTTCGAGGGCCGGGCCCGGATCTGCCGGATCGGTCTTCGGGTTGGGCCGCGGGGCAACCGGAGGGCGGTGGGCAGTCTGCTCGGGGGCCCCGAGCGGGGCGGGGTCGGCCGTGGGAGCGAGCGCCGTCGGCTCGGGCCCGGACTGTCGGCTGGTCGGAGGGTGCGCCTGTCCCGGGGTTCGGGGCCGGGGTGGCGGGGGCGCCCCGTCGGGTGTCGGCCCCTGCACCGGCGGCGGAGTGCTGGCTGGAGGTGCCTGTTCCGTCGGCCGGGTGAGCGCGGGGGCGGGCTGTACGGGGCCTCCGGTCGGCCGGGGTGTGGGGTGGTCGGCCCCGGGTGGTTGGGGTGAGGGGGGTGAGGGGGGCGCGGAACCCTCCGGGGAGGGGAGGCGCAGGCTGGGTGGAAGAGGGGGCGGGGGCATGGGGACGGGGCCCGCGGGGTGGGGCGATGAGGGGGGCGGGGCGGGTTCGAGCGTGGGGGCGGGGGTGGGGACGGGAGCGGGGGGCGGGGTACCGGTGGGGGGCGGGGCGCTGGGGTCGGGCATCGGGGGGTCCTCGGGGGTCAGTGGGGGCGGCGGGCTGCGGCGGCGGGAATCGCGTCGGCGAGGCGGTCGAGGATGGCGTCGGCCTGCTCGTCGGTGAGGGTCAGTGGGGGCAGGAGCCGTACGACGTTGGAGTGGCGGCCGCCGAGGTCGACGATCAGGCCTCGCCTGAGGCACTCCTGCCGGACGGCCGCGGCGAAGTCGGGGGCCGCGGCCCCGGTGTCGGGGTCGACCAGTTCGACACCGATCATCAGGCCGCGTCCGCGGACGTCGCCGACGCAGGGGTGGTCCGTCGCCAGGCCGCGCAGGGCGGTGAGCATCCGCGCGCCCAGCGTTCCGGCGTGCTCGGCGAGACGGTGCTGCCGTACGAAGGCCAGCGTGGCGGTGCCGGCGGCCATGGCCAGCTGGTTCCCGCGGAAGGTACCGGCGTGGGCGCCGGGGGCCCAGACGTCCAGGCCGGAGCGGTAGACGATCACCGCGAGCGGGAGGCTGCCGCCGATCGCCTTGGACATGACCATCACGTCCGGGACCACCCCGGCGTGGTCGACGCCCCAGAAGGCCCCGGTCCGGCCGACACCCGTCTGCACCTCGTCCGCGATCAGCGGGATCCCGCGCGCCCCGGTGATCTCGCGCATGCGGCGCAGCCAGGAGTCCGGGGCCGGTAGGACCCCGCCCTCGCCCTGCACCGGCTCGACGAGCATGCCGGCCGGGGCCGGCACCCCGCCCTTGGGGTCGTCCAGGAGGCTCTCGGTCCAGCGGGCCCCGAGCCGGGCGCCCTCGGCGCCGCCGACGCCGAACGGGCAGCGGAAGTCCTGTGGATAGGGAAGCCGGGTCACGCGTTCCTCGCCGGCCCCGGCGGTCATGCCGTGGGAGGCACCGGTGAACGCGAGCAGCCCCGAGCGCCCGGTCGCGGTGCGGACCAGCTTGAGGGCGGCTTCGACGGCGTCCGCTGCGGTGGGCCCGCAGAACTGGATGCGGGCGTCTGCGGAGAGTTCCGCGGGCAGGGTGGCGAACAGCTCGGTGGTGAAGGCGTCTTTGACCGGAGTTGCCAGGTCCAGTACGTGCAGGGGGGCGCCGGAGTCGAGGACGCCGCGGACGGCTTCGAGCACCACCGGGTGGTTGTGGCCCAGGGCCAGACTGCCCGCGCCGGAGAGACAGTCGAGGTAGCGGCGACCATCAGCGCCCTCGATGGTGAGGCCGCGGGCACGGACCGGGACGATCGGCAGGGAATGGGCGTACGTACGGGCGGCCGACTCCCGCACCGCCTGGCGCCGCAGGATGCCCTCCGCCGCCTCCGCTCCCCCTCGGCCCACGCCTCCCCGTCCCGGCGCCGCCCGGCTCGCCCGCACCGGGGCGTGCGCCGGCACGTGCGCCGGGGTGGCGCCCGGCAGTTGGGGCAGGGGCGGACGGTCGGCGGGCGTACCGCCCGACGCCACGTCATGCTCGGTCAAAGCCACGAGTGTCGGACCTCCCGCACGGACTGCTCTACCCGGTTGCGCCTCGAACACGGACACGGCGCCCCATCCCCCGTACGTACCAACGACGGTGACGACCGCTGAACACGGGCCGACACAAGATCCTTGCGGTGCGCCTTACCGCCGCGCCTCATCGGTGCGCCTCACCGGTGCGCGGTGACCGGTGCGCGGTACCGGTACGCGTGAGACCGGTGCGCCGTCTCCGGTACGCGGCGCCTCGCGGAAGCAGGACGGGTGCCGAGCCGGGTGCCGAGCCGGGAGCCGGGCCGGGAGCCGAGCCGGGAGCCGGGCCGGCACCTGGCCGCCACAGGGAACCACGGGCCCCGGCTGTGCCGTCCCCAACTGCAGCGGCATAGTGGGGTGCTGCACTTTCGGCGGCCCGCACCCCACCGCGGCCGCCGCCCACGCCCGGAAACACCAGGGGGATTGACGACATGCGACCGAACCGACCGGTCACCGCGATTCTGTGCGCGGCGGCACTCGCGATGACCGCCGCCGCCTGCGGACCCGGCGACGGGGAGGCCGGCGGAGACGCCAAGCCGACCGTGGCGGCGAGCGTCCCGCCGGGAGCCGACGGGATCAAGATCCCTGACCAGCTCAAGGACAAGCTGAAGCAGCACGGCATAGACCTGGAGAAGTGGCGGGGAGGTGAGTGGAAGAACTGGAACAAGGAGGACTGGCTCCGCGAGGCGGGCGACTACATCAACCCGGTCATCGAAGGTCTGTGGGATCCGGACCGCATGCGTGAGGCGGCCAAGACCCCGCAGCCGCCGGCCATCGACCCGGACGCCGGCAAGGACCAGGGCGTCACCGACCCCACCCCGGCGGCGGTCGCGGCGAAGCCGGCCGCCACGCCGTACCACTCGACCGTCCCGTACTCCGGCAAGGTCTTCTTCGACGGCCCCGAGGGCTCGATGGTGTGCTCGGCGACCGTGGTCAAGGACCCGGCCCACCCGGGCAAGTCCAACCTGGTGTGGACGGCGGGCCACTGCGTGCACGCGGGCAAGGCGGGCGGCTGGTACCGCAACATCGCCTTCGTCCCCTCGTACAACAATGCGGGCAAGCCTTCGGCGCAGCTCAAGGGCGCGCCGCGGCAGGAGGTGGCCCCGTACGGCGTGTGGTGGAGCGACTGGGCGCAGACCTCGGACCAGTGGATCGCGCAGGGCGGCCCGTCGGGCGGTGCGGGTGCCCCGTACGACTTCGCGGTGCTGCACGTCGCCCCGGAGAAGGGCTCGGGCAAGTCCCTGGAGGAGACGGTCGGCGGGGCACTCCCCGTGGAGTTCAACGCTCCGGCGGTGCCGAAGGTGGCGAGCATGACCGCGACGGGTTACCCGGCGGCGGCCCCGTTCGACGGCCAGAAGGCCTACCAGTGCACGGACAAGCCGGGCCGGTTGTCGCTGAAGGCGAACGACCCGGTGATGTACCGCATCGGCTGCACGATGACGGGCGGCTCCTCCGGCGGCGGCTGGGTCGCGACGGGCAGCAACGGCAAGCCGGTGCTGATCTCGAACACGTCGATCGGCCCGGCGAAGGCGGGCTGGCTGGCCGGGCCGCGGCTCGGCCCCGAGGCCAAGGGGATCTTCGACGCGGTGAGCGCCAAGTTCAAGTGACCCTCGTTCGACCGGTCGTCGTGTCCGCGTCCAGGTGTCGCGGACGCGCCGGGCACCCCCCCCCCCCGAACCGGGGGGGGGGCGCGCGGGAATAACCGGCGGGCCCGTTGGGGGTACCCCACCAGTAGGATATAAAAA
>NZ_JBHWJJ010000176.1:0-14758 GCF_042732005.1 Streptomyces sp. NPDC059851
GCACAGGGCCTGCAGGGCGTTCGCCTCCTCGTACGAAGCCCCCCCCGAAGCCCCCCCCCGAGCCCCCCCCCCGGCCCCCCCCCCGGCCCGGGGGGGGCCGGCCCCGGCGCCCCCGGGGGCCTGCCGCACGCGCGGTGGTGCCGCCCGCTGCGCGGGGCCGCGGGCCCACCGACGCCCGACGGCCGACCGAGCTACTCGATGCCGCCGAGGAGGCCGAGGACCGGCTCCACGGGGGCCACCACCGGGGCGAGCTGGTCCGGCAGCGTCATCAGCTGGTTCAGCTGGTTCAGGTCGTTGAGCTTGGAGCCGATCTCCTGCACGGAACCGGGCATGGCCCCCTCCGGCATGCCCGGAGCCGCCTGCGGCAGGTCGGGCAGGGTGAGCGGGGCCGCGGGTGCGGCGGAGGCGGCGGGTGCGGCGAGGCCCGCGGCGGCCCCCGCGAGGGCGATGGCGGCGAGCATGCGCTGGGTCTTGGTCATGCCGTGACAACGGCCGAGCGGGCGGCCGGTCACGCGGGGCCGGGGCGCGCTCACCGGTCGGAGTACGCGCGGAGGACGCCACCGCTCGGAGTACGCGCGGTCGCGGCGACCGCACGACGGCCCGCTGCCCGCTGCCTGCTGCTCCGGTTCTCGACTCCGGTTCTCGGCTCCGGCCCGGAAACCGCCGAGAGCCCCGGCCCTTGCGGGACGAGGCTCTCGATCGGAGCGGTAGCGGAGGGATTTGAACCCCCGATGGGTTGCCCCATACTCGCTTTCGAGGCGAGCTCCTTCGGCCACTCGGACACGCTACCGAGAGAGATCCTAGCCCAAGGTCGCCCCAGTTCCGAAATCGGTATCCCCGCCGCCGCGCCGCGCGGCCGTCCGGGGTGCCGCCGGGGCCCTCACAGCTCCCGGAAGAAGTCCGTGAGCTGCCGCGCGCACTCCTCGGCGAGCACCCCGCGGATCACCTCCGGGCGGTGGTTGAGCCTGCGGTCCCGTACGAGGTCCCACAGCGACCCCGCGGCCCCCGCCTTTTCGTCCCCCGCCCCGTAGACGACCCGGGCCACCCGTGCCTGTACGAGTGCCCCGGCGCACATCACGCACGGCTCCAGGGTCACCACGAGGGTGCATCCCGGAAGCCGCCATTCCCCGAGCCGGGCGGCGGCCCGGCGCAGCGCCAGCACCTCGGCGTGCGCGGTCGGGTCGCCGGTGGCCTCGCGCTCGTTGTACCCGGTGGCGAGGAGGTCCCCGTCCGGGCCCAGCACGACGGCGCCGACCGGCACGTCGCCGGCCGGCACCGCCCGGGCGGCCTCCCGGAGCGCCAGGCGCATGGAGTCCCGCCACGGGTCCCGTACGGGATCGGGGCCGTGCGTGGGGTGGTGCTCGGTGATCACTAGCGGACGGCCTCCAGCACCTCGGTCGCGCCGAGCGAGTCGGCGATTTCCGAGAGGGCGTCCCCGTCGAGGGCCATCAGTTCCTTGTGGCTCACCCCGAGGTCGTCCAGCAGTCGGGGGTCGCCGAGCGGGCCGGCGGGCACGGGCTCCGCGCCCGCTCCGGTGTCCCCGTCCTCGTCGTCCGCGTCGGCGAACGCGGTGATCCCCTCCTCCTCGCCGTCCTCGGTGCCGTCCAGGTCCAGTTCGTCGAGTTCGTCGTCCTCCTCGTCGCTGCCCAGCAGCTCGTCGGTCAGCATCGAGCCGTAGGAGCTGCGGGAGGCCAGGGCGGCGTTCGAGACGAAGTACCGCGGGTCCTCCTCGCCGTCCACGCGGACGACGCCGAACCAGGCGTCCTCCTGCTCGATGAGGGCGACCACCGTGTCGTCGTCGACAGCGGCGGCACGGGCGAGATCGATCAGATCACTGAGGGACTCGACGTCGTCGAGTTCCATGTCGCTCGCTTCCCACCCGTCTTCGGTGCGCGCGAGCAGTGCGGCGAAATACACCGTGACTCTCCCACTGGTCATAGGCGTGCCGGTTGGAGGTCCCCCCGGCCGGAGGTGGGGAGGGTTGGAACGGCTGTGCTGCTCGCCGTTTCGTGCCCCGCCCAATCGGCATCGTGGCAGAAACAGCGGCTTTGCGAGAGGTCTTCCGCGCTTGCGTCGTGCCGCGCCGTCTGCGGGGGCGGGTATCGCAGGGCCCGCCGGCCACCCGTGGCTCCCGGGCGTACGGCGCGGCGGAACGTCTCCGCTGGCGTGCGTCGCGTACCGCCGACCGGCGGTCGCCCGTCCGCGTGGCTCCGGCGTGGCTGGCTACGGCTCCGGCTGAGCACGGCCCGTCGGGCGGCTGCGGCACGGCCCCGTCATCCGGCGCCGGGCCGCCAGGTGTCACCAGCGGAACGTGCGCATGCGCATCTGCTGGCGCATCCGGGCCGCGCGGGCACGGCGCGGCTGGACGCGGTCGCGCAGGGCGCGCGCCTCCATCAGGTCGCGCAGGAACTGCGCGCGCCGCGCTCTGCGCTGCGCCGCCGTCTCCGGCGCCTCGTCCGCGCCGCCGCCACGTTCGCGGTCGCGTTCGTCTCGTCTCGGCTGCGTGTCGGGCATCGGCCACCACCCACCCCGGCTGGTCCGGTCGTCCTCCTCCGCCGGCGCGAAGCAGACCCCCCGCACCCCCACCTTCCCCCGGTTGGGCCGATTGATGCCACCCCCGTGCAGGTCAGGCGTCGTCCGAGAGGGTGGGGACGATGGCCACCGGCCCGTGCGCGTGGTGCAGGACCGCGTGTGCCACCGAGCCGATCATCACGTTCCGGATGGTGCGGCGCGGGTGGTGCCGGCCCACGACGACGAGGGCTGCGGCGCGCGAGGCCTCGACCAGGCGCCCCGCCGCGTCCCCGGGCACGGCGGCCTGGACCACGGGTACGCCGGGCCAGCGCTCGCGGAACGGCGCCAGCCGTTCCGTCTGGGAGCGCAGCATCTCCCGCTCGGCGGGGACGGCGTCCGCGCCGTCGGCGAGCCCCTCCGGGGTGAGCACGGCGAACGGCGTGTCGACCATGACGAGGGGCGTCGGCGGGATGGCGTACGCGGAGACCACCTGGACGGTGGTCCCCCGTGCGGCGGCCTCCGTGAACGCGAAGGCCACGACGTCGTCGGGGGTCTCGGCGGCGTGAAGGCCGAGCACCACCCGGCCGGCGGAGGGGTCCGGACCGGCGTCCTCCACGTCCCGCGCCTCGTGCGGGACGACCACCACCGGGCAGCGTGCGGTCGCGGCCACGGCGTGGCTGTTCGAGCCGAGCAGCAGGGCCGCGAAGCCGCCGCGCCCGCGGGACCCCATGACCAGCGTCCGTGCCTCGGAGCCGATCACCCGCAAGGCTTCCGGGACGGAGCCGGTGAGGGCCTCGTAGCGCACCTCGTCCGGCAGTTCGGGGGCCTCGGCGAGCAGGTCCCGGATCCGCTCGGCCACCGGATCGGCGTACGTCTTCGGCGTCGCCGGGTCGGAAAGGGCCTGGCGGCGGGCCGTGTACAGCTGGGAGGTGTCGGGCAGCACGTGGGCGACGAGGAGGCCGGTGCCGTGCCGGAGCGCGGCCTGCCGGGCCCATTCCAGGGCCCGCAGGCTGTGGTCGGACCCGTCGACGGCTGCGATCACGGGTGCGTTGCTGCTCACCCGTCCAGCGTGCTGGGTGCGGGGACGGGCCGCATCCCAGGAGGCACGGGCGGGCGCGCTGCGGGGGCGCCTGGCCGGGGGCGGTGGGAGTGCCGCCGGCGGCGGACGGGGCAGTGCCGGACGCGGCGGGCCGTTCGGGCGCACGGGGGTGCGTGCACCGCGTAGCCTTTCGGGTGTGGGTCGCGCAAAACGTTGCGGCCGTTTTTTGCAGGTCGCAGGTCGAAACCCGACTCTTGAGCCTTGGAGGATGTTGTGCGTTTGCAGGTCGTCGATCACCCGTTGGTGGCGCACAAGCTGACCACTCTGCGCGACAAGCGCACCGACTCCCCCACCTTCCGCCGCCTCGCCGACGAACTGGTGACGCTCCTCGCGTACGAGGCCACCCGGGACGTGCGCACCGAGCAGTCGGACATCGAGACCCCGGTCGCCCCGACCACGGGCGTGAAGCTCTCGCACCCGCGCCCGCTGGTCGTGCCGATCCTGCGCGCCGGCCTCGGCATGCTCGACGGCATGGTGCGGCTGCTGCCGACGGCCGAGGTGGGCTTCCTGGGCATGGTCCGCAACGAGGAGACCCTGGAGGCCTCCACGTACGCGACGCGCATGCCGGAGGACCTGTCCGGGCGCCAGGTGTACGTGGTCGACCCGATGCTGGCCACGGGCGGCACGCTGGTCGCGGCGATCCAGGAGCTGATCAAGCGCGGTGCGGACGACGTCACGGCCGTGGTGCTGCTGGCCGCGCCGGAGGGCGTCGAGGTCATGGAGCGCGAGCTCGCGGGCACGCCGGTGACCGTGGTGACGGCCGCCGTGGACGAGCGGCTGAACGAGCACGGCTACATCGTGCCGGGGCTGGGCGACGCGGGCGACCGCATGTACGGCTCGGCGGAATAGCCCCCGTACGGACGGAAATCCCGAACCCCTGCCCGAGGTCCTGGCGCGGGGGTTCGGGCACGGGCTCGGGCACGGGCACGGGCACGGGCACGGCCCGTGCCCCGGCGGGCGTCAGCAGGTGGTGGCGGGCGCGGGTCGGGGGTTGGCCAGGAGGGCCAGCTCCTTGTCCGCGGCCTCCGGCGGGCTGAGCTGCGTGAAGGCGTCGCCGAGGATCAGGTCGACGTCCGCGCCCTCGCGGGCGTCGTTCTGCAGGGTGTCGCCCTCGATCTGCGTGCCCAGCACGGAGTAGACCGTCTTGTCGGTCTTCGCGGAGCCGAGCAGTATCCCGGTCCCGGGGACCTTCTTGTCGAAGTCGGCGGGGGCGTTGCCGACCTGCCCGACGGTGAACCCGCGCTTCTTCAGCTCGTCG
This sequence comes from Streptomyces sp. NPDC059851, assembly GCF_042732005.1. Classification (NCBI taxonomy): domain Bacteria; kingdom Bacillati; phylum Actinomycetota; class Actinomycetes; order Kitasatosporales; family Streptomycetaceae; genus Streptomyces; species Streptomyces sp. NPDC059851. The sequence continues at coordinate 4,869 of NZ_JBHWJJ010000176.1, forward strand.
CCGACGGCCTTGGCGAGTCCGGCCCGCTGCGTGGCGTTGTACACGTTGACCGTGATGTCGCCGGGCTTCGGGAGCACGACCGTCGGAGCCGTCCCGGCGGAGGCCGCGGCGGCCGGGGCCGCGCCGGTCCCGGGCTTGGCGCTCGGGCAGTTCCCGGCGGCGGTGGTGCCGCGCTGGCCCTGGTCGCCGTCACCGCGGAACACGTGGATGAGCTGCAATGACCCGTAGCCGAGCAGGGCGAGCCCGAGGACCGCGCCGAGCACGGTGAAGACGATCCTGCGGCGGCGCCGAGGTCGACTCAAACGGGGGTAGGCCGTCCCCGTGACGCGGTACTTTCCGCCCATGCCGGGGGGAGTGAGCATGCTCATGGGCGCAGCGTAATACCGGCCGGGGTTGATGCCCACCAAATGATCTGTTGATAGGGCAAGACCGACCCAAAAGGCGCAATTCACACAAAAGTGGTCCGGCGTGGGAGCACGCGGGGCGACGCAGGTGCGGTGACGTGCCGCTCCTGGTGTGAGCCGGTGGCCCGAGGGGCGCGCCGGAGGGGCGGGTCGGGGCGTCAGTCCATTTCGAGGACGCGTGCGTGCAGCACCTGGCGCTGCTGGAGCGCCGCGCGCACGGCGCGGTGCAGGCCGTCCTCCAGGTACAGGTCGCCCTGCCACTTCACGACGTGCGCGAAGAGGTCCCCGTAGAAGGTCGAGTCCTCGGCGAGCAGCGTTTCGAGGTCCAGCTGCCCCTTGGTCGTCACCAACTGGTCGAGCCGGACCGGGCGCGGGGCGACGTCCGCCCACTGCCGGGTGGTTTCCCTGCCGTGGTCGGGGTACGGCCGCCCGTTTCCGATGCGCTTGAAGATCACACGGAAAGCCTACCGGGCCGGTGGCTGCGGGCGCAGCCTCGTACCGATGGTGCAAAGGTGGTGTCCACGGCCATACCGGGAGGGAAGGTTGCATGAGCGAGAGCACCGGTCCCGCGTCGCCGGCCGACCGGATCGCCGCCGGATACGCCTTCGCCGGACCCGCGCTCGACCTGGGTGCCCTGCTCTGGGACGGAACCTGCCTGCCGGACCGGCAGATCCGCGTCCCGCCGCTCCCGATGCTGGGCCGGCACGGCCTTGTGGCCGGCGCCACCGGCACCGGGTAGACGAAGACGCTCCAGCTCATCGCCGAGCAGCTGTCGCAGGCCGGGGTGCCGGTCTTCCGCGCCGACATCAAGGGTGACCTGTAGGGGATTTCGGCCCCGGGCGTCCCGGGCGACAGGACGGCGCAGCGGGCCGGGGAGGTGGGCCAGGAGTGGCGGGCCGCCGGATGCCCCGCCGAGTTCTATGCGCTGGGCGGGATCGGGACGGGCATTGCGCTGCGGGCCACGGTGACGGACTTCGGGCCCGTTCTGACGGCGAAGGTGCTCGGGCTCAACCGGACGCAGGAACAGTCGCTCGGCCTGGTCTTCCACTACGCCGACGCCAAGGGGCTGGAGTTGGTCGACCTCAAGGACCTGCGGGCGGTCGTCGCCTTCCTCGTCTCCGACCGGGGGAAGGCCGAGCCCAAGGGGATCGGCGAACTGTCCTCCGCGACGGCGGGGGTGATTCACGCGCAGCGGGCGTTCACCCCCGACGACGCGAAGGCGCTCAAGGCCACGGCACGGACCTTCCCGCGCTCGGAGTACGACCTGGAAGAGCTGCTGACCGGCCTGGGCACCGGCGAGGCGGTGGTCACCGTCCTGAGCGAGACGGGCGCCCCGACCCCGGTGGCGGCGACGCGGCTGCGGGCCCCGCAGTCCCTGATGGGGCCGGTCGAGGCGGGGGCGCTGGAGCGTGCGGTGAAGTCCTCGCCGCTGTACGGGCGGTACGCGCAGCCGGTCGACCGGGAGTCGGCGTACGAGCGCATCAGCGCCGGGCAGGCGGCCGCCGAGGCGGCTGCGGAGGCGGCCGCGGCGGAGGCCGAGCGGGAGCCCTCCCTGGCCGAACGCGTGGTGGACAGCGGGCTGTTCCGCTCGCTGGCCCGGTCGATCGGGACCCAACTGGGCCGGGAGGTCTCGCGGTCCCTCTTCGGTACGCCGAGGCGCCGGAGATGAGGGGGAGCGGGGCGTGCGGGGGTAGGTGGGGGGAATGCGGTGACGGCGGGGAGTGCGGTGACGGCGGGGAGTGCGGTGACGGGCGGGCGCCGCCGGTCCGGTGGTGCGCAGGTGACGGATGGCCGTGCGGCCGGGTGACACCGGTGCGGCAGGCGCTGACAGACTTCCGCCATGCGGACCGAACTCATCGACACCACGTCCGGCAAAGTCGACCGGGCCCTGCTCGACGCCCGCCGGGCCATCGGAAGCCCCGCCCTGGGCCTGGTGCTGACGCTCGTCATCGAGACCGACGAGGAGAACGCCTACGACGCGATCCGCGCGGCCTCGGAGGCCTCGCGCGAGCACCCGTGCCGCATCATCGCGGTGATCAAGCGCACCTCCCGCGGCCCGCACAAGCTGCGCCAGACCCGCCTGGACGCCGAGCTGCGCATCGGCTCGGACGCCGGCAGCGGGGAGGTCGTGGTGCTGCGGCTGCACGGTGCGCTCACCGGTCAGGCGGGCTCCGTGGTCCTGCCCCTCCTGGTGCCGGACGCCCCCGTGGTGGTGTGGTGGCCGGCCGACGCCCCCGCCGACCCGGCCGGGGATCCGCTGGGCGCGCTGGCGCAGCGCAGGATCACGGACGCCGAGGCGGCCGCGGACCCGCTCGCGGTGCTGGACGCGCGGGGAGCCTCGTACGCCCCCGGCGACACCGACCTCGCCTGGACCCGGCTGACGCCCTGGCGGGCGCTGCTGGCGGCGGCGATGGACCAGAAGCCGCTGCCGGTGACCGGCGGGGCGGTGGAGAGCGAGGCCGACAACCCGAGCGCCGAGCTGCTGGCGCGATGGCTGGAGGACCGGCTGGGGGTGCCGGTGGAGAGGGTCGTCACGGACGGCCCGGTGATCACCGGCGTCCGGCTGGACACCGCGCAGGGCCCGATACGGGTGGACCGTCCCGACGGGGCTCTGGCCGCCCTGATCCTGCCGGGCAGCCCGGACCGCAGGGTGGCCCTGAAGATCCGCAGCACCGCCGAGCTGATCTCGGAGGAGCTGCGGCGGCTGGCCGCGGACGAGGTCTACGCGTCGGCGCTGCGCAGGCGGCCGGCCCAGGCGGCGCTCTCCGCGTAGTGGTTGTCGTACACCGGCTGGCTGTCCAGGACGTCCTGGACGGTGGCCTCGCCGGCGCGGACCCGGCCGAGCAGCCGGTAGTAGTCGAAGCGGCCCATGCCGGGCGTGAAGCCGACGAAGACCTCGGCGGTGTGGCCCGGCTGCGGCGCGAAGGCGTGCTTCACGCCGGGCGGGACGGAGAGGAAGTCGCCGGCGGTGAGGGTCCGGACCTCGTCGCCGACGAGGACGTCCAGGCGGCCGGAGAGGACGTGGAAGAACTCGGTCGCCTTGGTGTGGAAGTGCACCGGTGCGCCGGCCGCGCCCTCCTCGAAGCGGGCCGTGTTGCAGGTGAGTTCGGCGGTGTCCGTGATCAGGGTGATGGTGCTGCCGGGGCCGTCGGTGATGGTCTCGGCGGTGGCGGCGCGGGTGAGGACCGTCGTCTCTTCGCTGTTCATGACCACGAACCTACGGGCCGGGTTGACCGGCGACCGAGGCCAATCAGGGCTTGATCTGCCCGGTCAATTACCCACCTGTGGCCGCCCGCCCTCACCCTTCGCCCTTGCCCGCCTACGTACCCGCACCCGGGCTCGTCTGCGCCTTCGTCTTCGTCTGCGTCTTCGTCTGCGTCTTCGTCTTCGCGGCGGCCTTCATCTCCTGCTTGTACGCCCTGACCTTGGCCAGCGATTCCGGGCCGGTGATGTCGGCCGCCGACCGGTACACGTCCGCCTCCCCGTAGCCGCCGGCCGCCTCGCGCCACCCCTCGGGGCGTACGCCGAGTTGCTTGCCCAGCAGCGCTAGGAAGATCTGGGCCTTCTGCTCCCCGAACCCCGGCAGGTCCTTCAGCCGCTCCAGCAGCTCGGCGCCCGTGCCGGCATCGGCCCACAGGGCTGCCGCGTCCCCGTCGTAGTGCTCCACCAGGTAGGCGCACAGCTGCTGGACCCGCTTCGCCATCGACCCGGGGTAGCGGTGCACGGCCGGCTTCTCGGACAGCAGCGCGGCGAACGCCTCGGGCTCGTGGGCCGCGATCGCGTGGGCGTCCAGGTCGTCCGCCCCCATCCGCCGGGCGATGGTGTATGGGCCGGAGAACGCCCACTCCATCGGCACCTGCTGGTCCAGCAGCATGCCGACCAATGCGGCGAGGGGACTGCGGCCGAGCAGCTCGTCGGCCTCGGGCTGCTGGGCGAGCCGCATCGTGATGTCCATGGATCCAGCCTCTCGCGCGGCCGTGTTCCCCGCGCGGCCGGCGCACCGCGCGCCTAGCGTGAGTAACCGGATTCACGTCACGACCACGACCACGACGGCGATCACGACCGCGGCGGCGATCACGACCACGACCACGACCGCGAACACGACACAGGAGTCGATCGACCATGGCTGAGTTCTCGGAAGGCGCCCCCTGCTGGGTGGATGCGATGTTCAAGGACGTGGAGGGCGCGAAGGCCTTCTACGGCGAGGTGCTGGGGTGGACCTTCGGCGAGGCCTCCACGGACTACGGCAACTACACGCAGGCCTACTCGGACGGCAAGGCGGTCGCGGCCGTCGTCCCGCCGATGCCGGGTGCGGACGCCCCGTCGCAGTGGTGCCTGTACTTCGCCTCGCCCGACGCGGCGGCCACCGCCGAGAAGATCAAGGCGGCGGGTGGCGAGGTGATGATGGGCCCCATGCAGGTCGGCAGCTTCGGCACGATGGTGATCGCGCAGGAGCCGAGCGGCGCCGTCTTCGGCGTCTGGCAGCCCGGCGACCACAAGGGCTTCGAGAAGATGGGGGAGCCCGGGTCCTACGCGTGGGCGGAGGTCTTCACCCGGGACGTGGGCAAGGTGGACTCCTTCCTGCCGCGGGTCTTCCCGTACGGCGCCCAGCAGATGGAACCGGGTGACGGCCCCGAGGCGGCCGGGATGGACTTCCGGGTCTTCAACGCCGGTGGCCCCGACAAGCCGGTGCTCGGCCGGATGTTGATGGGCGAGGAGTTCCCGCGGGAGGTCCCCTCGTACATCCAGGTCTACTTCGGCGTCGCGGACTGCGACGAGGCGGTGGCGAAGACGCAGCAGCTCGGCGGCGCGCTCCACTTCGGGCCGATGGACACCCCGTTCGGCCGGTTCGCCGCGCTGACGGACCAGCAGGGCGCGGCGTTCGCGGTCATCGACATGTCGACGACCTCGGGCGAGATGCCGCAGATGACGGACGTCTGACCGGTCGACCGACCGGTCCCGAGGGGCGCGGTCGGCCCGCCGGCCGCAGCGGGTGACCGGCCGACCCGCAGCCGTACGACACCTTCCGTACGCCACCACCCGACGAGTTGGGGACCTCCATGAGCCTGAGCATCCGCAACCGGCTGGTCGGCACCGTCACCGACGTCGCCGCCGGCGAGGCCATGACCACGGTGAAGGTCCGGCTGGAAGGCGGCCAGGACGTCGTCGCCGCCATCACCAGCGAAGCCGCCCGGGAGCTTGGCCTCGCGGCCGGCTCGGCCGTCAGGGCCCTGGTGAAGGCCACCGAAGTGGCCTTGGCCAACGAAGCCGTCGACAACATCAGCATCCGCAACCAGCTGGCCGGCACCGTCGCCGGCATCTCCACCGGCGCCGCGATGGCCACGGTCACGGTGGTCGTCAACGACAACGTGCTCACCGCCGCCGTCACCAAGGACGCCGTCGAGGCGCTCGGCCTGGCGGCCGGGGCGCCGGTGGTCGCGCTGATCAAGTCGACGGAGGTCGCCCTGGCGGTCGACTGACCTTCCGGCCCGGCGCCCGGAGGCCGGCCCTCCGGGAGGGGGCGCCGATCAGGCGGTCGCCGCGTAGTCGCCCAGGGCCGCGAGGAGCAGGACGTACGCGTGGTCCGCCTCCGGTGTCAGCTCGGCCTCGATCTCGGCGTGGGTCCGCCCGGCCAGGGTGAGTTCCTGGACGCGCCGGTACAGCAGCCGGTCCGTGGCGGCGATCAGGGCCGCCGCCGCCCGGGGGGCGATGGCCGGGGCCGTCTGCGGCGTGGCGGCGGCGAGGGCCTCGGCGAGCGCCTCCTCCCGGCGGTCGTGCAGCTCGCGCAGGCGCGCGCAGAGCGTGGGGCTGTCGGCGACCATGCGGGCGAAGGCGAGCCCGGTGAACCCGGCGACCGGGCTGCGCCCGACCAGGGTGGAGCGGAAGGCGTGGCCGAGGGCGACGAGCGGTGCCTCGCCGGGGGCGCGCTCGGCGACCGTCCGAGCCAGGCGCTCCGTGAACACCTCGTGGTGGTCGAGGGCCAGGTCCTCCTTGCGCGGGAAGTAGTTGGTGACCGTCTTCTTCGCGACGCGCGCGGCGGCGGCGATCTCGGCGATGGTCGTCTGCTCGAAGCCCTGCTCGATGAAGAGCCGGGTGGCGCAGTCGGAGATCAGCTGCCTGGTCTCCCGCTTCTTGGACTCACGGAGCCCCAGCTCGGTACCCATGCCGAAAATCTTACCCCCGTAGCAAAATTCCCTTGCCGGCCGGAGTCGCCCGAGCGTAAATTTACGCCCGACGTAAAAATGGCTCACGAGGCCGAACCGCCCTGAGGAGGCAACCGTGCACGTGATCACCCCCGCCGCCGGGAACACCACCGAGACCCCGAACGCCCGCATGACCGGCCTGGCCGCGCCCAGCCGGGGAAGCGCCGAGATCAGCACCTGGACCGTGGCCATGGAGGCCGGCCGCACCGGCCCCGAGCACTCCGTCAGCCGTGAACAGGTCTGGACGGTGACCGCCGGAGCCCTGGAGGTCACCTGCGACGGCCGCACCGAGACGGTCACGGCCGGCCAGACCCTCGTCCTCCCGCCGGACCTGATGCGCAGGGTCCACGCCCCGCGGGCGGCCGTGGCGCACGTGGCCATGTGCGCGGACGGCGTGGTCTCCGTTCCCGGCACCGAAGGCACCCGCCCCCTGCCCTGGGCTTCCTGACGGCGGGTGGGCCCGACGGGCTCCGGGGCACGGGCGTCAGGTGTCGGCCGGGGGCCGCGGGGCGCCGTGGAATACCTGGCTGGCGTGCCAGGACCGGTGGGCCGCCGCTATGGGGAGGGCGCCCGGCTGGGGGCCGATGAGCGGACGGCCGGCGAGGGCGGTGACGTGCTCGCGGGCCGCGGGGCTGCGGCCGACGAAGCGCTGCGAGACCAGGATGCGGTGGCCGTCGCCGATGCCGAGGACGCCCTTGTCGAAGAGCTTGTGGTGCAGCGAGCACAGGCACACCCCGTTGTCGACCTCGTCCGGGCCGCCGAACGCCCACCAGTGGACGTGCGCGGCCTCCAGCCCGACCGGGGCCGCCCCGATCCGTCCGTCGTAGCCGCAGAAGGCGCACTGGTACTCGTACGCCGTCAACACGAGTTCCCGCATCCGGCGGTCCCGCTGCTTCCGTGCCGCCGCGAGCGGTTGCGTCTGCGGCGGCTCCGGTTCCAGGCCGACCGCCGCGCACAGGTCGTCGTGGAGCGAGGGAGGGAAATGCAGGTCGAGCAGGACCCGCACCATCCGTCCGAGCAGCGAGGGTTCCCGCCGCAGGGCCGCCCGCAGTTCCGGTGCCAGCCGCCCCGTGGCTCTGGTGGCTCGCAGTTCCCGTACCCGGCTGCCGGGGCTGCCCGGTCCGCGGTCCGTGCGCACCTCCCACACCCCGTCGCTCACCAAGTGGTGGAACGGGTACGCGGGCGTCGTCCCGTTGGCGGGCCCGTACTCGGCCAGCAGCTGCTTCAGGTCGTCCTCGACGGCGCTGTACTCCAGCTCGCCGTCGGCGTCCTGCTGGAACCGGCCGAGGGCGTACAGGAACAGCAGCGGCTTGTGCGGAGCCCGCACGCCGCCCCTGGTCCACTGCCGCAGCCCCGCGGCGCTCTCGACCCAGTCCACGACCGGTGATCGTAGTGACGGCTGTGCGATGCCCACCAGTCCGATCCGCCCGGTGCCGGCGTGCGGGGCACGGGGGAAACGCCAGAGGGCCGGACCGCTTGCGCGATCCGGCCCTCTGGGCTGGCGGAGGATACGAGATTCGAACTCGTGAGGGGTTGCCCCCAACACGCTTTCCAAGCGTGCGCCCTAGGCCTCTAGGCGAATCCTCCGCGACGAACAATACAAGACGATGAGGGGTGCTAGCGAACTCGATCCCGGGGGCCTCCATCCGCTAGGGTGGGGTCAGCCCCTCACGTGGCGCTATCTCACCCAACTCCCCCAGGGCCGGAAGGCAGCAAGGGTAAGTGGGCTCTGGCGGGTGCGTGAGGGGCGCTTTGCGTTCCGGGGCGGGTGCGGGTGCGGGCGCGCGTGGGGGGCGCGAGTCGGGCGCGGGCCGCGGACGGATCCGGTAGGGCCGGCGGGCCCGCTTTGTCGGCGGGCCCCGATAACCTCGTAGACGTGTCGTCCCTTGCGCTGTACCGCCGCTACCGCCCCGAGTCGTTCGCCGAGGTCATCGGGCAGGAGCATGTCACTGCCCCGCTGATGCAGGCCCTGCGGAACAACCGGGTCAATCACGCGTACCTGTTCAGCGGGCCCCGCGGCTGTGGCAAGACCACCAGCGCGCGAATCCTCGCCCGGTGCCTGAACTGTGAGCAGGGCCCCACGCCCGATCCCTGCGGCGCGTGCCAGTCCTGCCGGGACCTGGCGCGCAACGGCCCGGGCTCGATCGACGTCATCGAGATCGACGCCGCCTCGCACGGCGGTGTGGACGACGCCCGTGACCTGCGCGAAAAGGCCTTCTTCGGGCCGGCCTCCAGCCGGTACAAGATCTACATCATCGACGAGGCGCACATGGTCACCTCGGCGGGCTTCAACGCCCTGCTGAAGGTGGTCGAGGAGCCCCCGGAGCACCTCAAGTTCATCTTCGCGACCACCGAGCCCGAGAAGGTCATCGGCACCATCCGGTCGCGGACGCACCACTACCCCTTCCGTCTCGTGCCGCCCGGGACGCTGCGGGACTACCTGGGCGAGGTCTGCGGGCGCGAGGCGGCCAAGGTCGAGGACGGCGTGCTGCCGCTCGTGGTGCGCGCGGGCGCCGGGTCGGTGCGTGACTCGATGTCCGTCATGGACCAGTTGCTGGCGGGTGCGGGCGACGAGGGCGTGACGTACGCCATGGCCACCTCCCTGCTCGGCTACACCGACGGGTCGCTGCTGGACTCCGTCGTGGACGCCTTCGCCGCCGGGGACGGGGCCGCCGCGTTCGAGGTCGTCGACCGGGTGATCGAGGGCGGCAACGACCCGCGCCGGTTCGTCGCCGACCTGCTGGAGCGGCTGCGCGACCTGGTGATCCTGGCCGCCGTGCCCGACGCCGGGGAGAAGGGGCTCATCGACGCCCCCGCCGATGTGGTCGAGCGGATGCAGGCCCAGGCCTCGGTGTTCGGGGCGGCCGAGCTGAGCCGCGCCGCCGACCTGGTCAACACCGGGCTCACCGAGATGCGGGGGGCGACATCGCCGCGGCTCCAGCTGGAGCTGATCTGCGCCCGCGTGCTGCTGCCCGCCGCCTTCGACGACGAGCGGTCCTTCCAGGCCCGCCTGGAGCGGCTGGAACGCGGGGGCGCCGCCCTGGCCGCCGCGGGCGTGCCCGTGGCCGCTGCGGCCGCCGTCCCGGCCATGGGGTACGTGCCCGGGCCCGAGGCGCACGCCATGGCCCCGGCCGCGCCCGCTGCACCGGCCGGGCCCGTCGGTGCGGCGCCCGCTGCATCCGCCCCCGTCGCTGCCGCGCCCACGCCCGCTGCGCCCGCCCCCGCGGCTGCCGCGCCCGCGCCCGCCGCCGCGCCGGCCGCTCCCGCGGCGCAGCCCGGGGCC
>NZ_JBHWJJ010000177.1:0-14666 GCF_042732005.1 Streptomyces sp. NPDC059851
GGCTGAGGGTCAGCCGTTCGCCCCGGGCCCGGGCGGTGACCCCCTCCGGGCCCACCGAGACCTCCGAGGCCCGCAGCCCGAGGGGCAGTGCGGGCAGCTCCCACCGCTTCCCGGCGAGGGCCTCGGTGATCAGCGGGTTGGCCGGATCGATGGGGCGCCCGGCCAGGGTGGCCTTGGTCGCCTGGAGCGTGACGGTGTCGTCCTTCAGCTCCAGCCGGGCCGTGACGACCGCCGCAATGCCGAAGGCGCTGCGCTCCACCCTCAGTTGGCCGTCCCCGGCGTCCGACAGCCGCAGGTTCTTGCCCGTCCCGGTGGCGAGTGCATCGAACGGCACGGTGAACCGGGCGTCGACCGCCCCCGCCGTGTAGCCGCCCGGGCCCTGCACGACCTCCTTCAGTTCCACCGCGGCCCTGACCGGCCGCCCGTCGGGCGTCCGGCCGTCCGCCGTGACCCGCACCTCGGGGTGGGTGCCGCGGGCGGCGTCGAGCAGGAAGGGGTAGCCGCCTATCTCCACCTGCGGCGCCGACCGCAGGTCCTGGTGGCGGGCGGCGATCCGGTCGGCGAGCCGGCTCTCGCCGCGCTCGCGGGCGAGGGCGTCCGCCGCGGGCAGGGCGATCGCGAGCGCCGCGAGGGAGGCGAGGGCGATCAGGAGCCGGCGGCGCCGACGCGGGCGGGGGAGCTCGGACGGGGTGGCGGGCATGCGGTTCCTCACGGGGCGGGGTTCGGTTCGGGGGCGGTGGTGTGGGCGGCGGTCCCGGCGGCGGCACCGGCCGGGGCGGCCGGGTGCGGGCCCGCACCGTAGGACCCGCCCTCGCCGTGGCGCTCGCCCTCGATGTCCATGTGGGGCAGGAGGCGGTCGAGCCGGGAGGGAAGCCACCAGTTGCGCGTACCGAGCAGCACCATGCTGGTGGGCACCAGCAGTCCGCGGACGACGGTGGCGTCCAGGGCGACGGCCGTGGCCAGGCCGATCCCGAACATCTTCACCACGGGGTCCTCCGACAGCAGGTAGCTCAGAAACACACTCACCATGATCAGGGCTGCCGAGGTGATGATGCGCCCGGTACCCGCCAGGCCGGAGACCACCGCGCGCCGGTTGTCCCCGTGGCGCAGCCAGTTCTCCCGTACGGCGGTGAGGAGGAACACCTCGTAGTCCATGGAGAGTCCGAACAGGACGGCGAACATCAGCAGGGGCACGTAGCCCGGGATGGGAACGGGCCCCTCAAGGCCGATGGGCCCGGCGCCCCAGCCCCACTGGAACACGGCCGTGAGCACCCCGTACGCGGCACCGACCGACAGCAGGTTCATCACGGCCGCCTTGGCCGCGACGACGGGGGAGCGGAACGCGAGCAGGAGCAGCACTGCGGCGACGGCGACGACGGCGGCGATGATCACGGGCATCCGTTGCGCCAGCCGGTCGTTGAGGTCGGCCTGGGCGGCGGTGGCACCCCCGACGTGGGCCGTCGCCCCGCTGTCCGCGGTGGCCGCGGGCAGGACGGACGCCCGCAGCCGCTCCACGAGTTCGGCGGTGTCCGGGTCGCCGGGCCCCGTGGTGGCAGTGACCTGCCAACGGGCGGTACGGGCGTCCGCGGCGAGCTGCGGCGCGCCGACCGCGGCCACCCCCGGGGTCTGCCCCAGCGTGGTGGTGACGGTGGTGAGGCGTTCGTCGGAGGCGCCGGAGGCGGGCGTGGGCAGGGAGGCGGTCACCTGGAGGGGGCCGTTGACACCGGGGCCGAAGGCGTCCGCCAGCCGCCCGTAGGCGATGCGGCTGTCCGTCCCGGGGGCCTTGTCCCCGGCGTCGAGCTGGCCGAACGTCAACTGCGCCGCGGGGGCCGCCAGTACGGCGATCAGCGCCAGGCCGGCGAGCAGGTGACGCCAGGGACGGCCGGCGACGTAGGCGGCGATCCGGTGCCAGCGCGCACCGGCCGCGGTGTCGGCCGGTGCGCCGGCGGGGTCGCCGGCCGGATCCCCCGTCGGGCCGCCCGCCGCGTCATCGGCGGCGGGGCGGCGCGGGGCGAGCCGCCGGCCGAGCAGCGCGAGCAGCGCCGGCAGCAGGGTGAGCGCGGCCAGGACGGCTACGAGCACGGCGATGCCGGGGGCGAGGGCGAGGGCGTACAGCAGCGGCAGCCCGCCGAGCGCGAGACCGGCCAGGGCGGCCGCCACCGCGCAGCCCGCGAAGGCCGCGGCCTTGCCCGAGGTGGCCGTGGTCCGGGCGGCGGCCTCCACGACGGGGACGCCCGCGCCGAGTAGGTCGCGGAAGCGGGTCAGGCAGAACAGGGTGTAGTCGATGCCCACGCCCAGGCCGATCATGGCGGCGATCGTGGCACCGGAGGACGGCATGTCCATCAGGTGCCCGGCCAGCCCGATCAGGGCCAGCGAGATCACGAGCCCGACCACGCCGACGGCGAGCGGCAGCCCCGCCGCGGTGACCCGGCGCAGTCCGGCGAACAGGATGACGGCGGCCGCAGCCAGGCCGATCAGCTCGCTGTGGCCGGTGGAGCCCTTGTCCGCCGCAGCGGCGAGGTCGCCGCCCGGGGTGACCTCGATCCCCGCGGCCTCCGCCGGGGCAGCCGCGGCCACCACGGCGTCGGTGATCTCCGGGGTGATGTCGCGGCCGGTCACGTCCAACCCGACCGACAGGTACGCGGTGTGGCCGTCCCGGCTCATCGCGGCCCGGCCGGCGGAATCGTACGGGGTGGTGACGGAGACGACGTGGTCGACCTGCGCCACGTCCGCAGCCGCGGCCAGGACCGCCGACTTCAACGCGTCGGAGGTCAGCGGGGCACCGTCGGCCGCGGTGTACAGCACCACGGGCTGGTTTCCCGAGGGCGGGCCGGGGAAGGCCGCGGCCGCGTCGCGGGCCGCCTGGCTGTCGCTGCCGGGGATGGTCACCGCCTCGCTCGTGGCCCTGCCGTGGACCAGGACGGCGGCAGCGAGCGCGAGCAGCACCGCCAGCCAGACGGCGACGACCCGGCCGGGGCGGCCGGCGCAGTTGCGCCCCAGGGCGTGGAACATCGTGCGGATCTTCCTCTCGTTCGACCGTGGGCACCGGGGCGGGCAGCAGCGCCGCCCGGAGGCCCGCAAGCAAGTTGCACTCCGAGTGCATATTTACGCTTGCACTCGGGGTGCAACAATGTCAATCCGAGAAAGGAGGCCGAGGGTGGAGAAGGATCCGGAGCGGGCCGCACCGGCAGCGGCGACGGACGGCAGGACCGAGCGCGGCCGGCAGACCCGCGAGAAGATCGCCGACGCGCTGCTGGCCCTGCTGGACGAGGGTGCGACGGAGTTCCCGGCGGAGAAGGTGGCGGCCTACGCCGGAGTCTCCCGGCGGTCGGTGTTCCACCACTTCGCCGACATGGCGCAACTCGTGGACACCGCGATCACCCGGCGGCTGGAACAGCTGGCCGAGCAGATCAGGCCGTTGCCGACCACCGGCCCGCGGTCGGTCCGCGTGGCCGCGCTCGCCGAGCAGAGGGCCCGGATCCTGGAGTGGATCACGCCCGCCCGCAAGGCCGTGATGCGCATGGACCACCCGTCGCCGCGCATCCAGCAGACGATAGACGAAGCCTTCGCCGACGCCCGGACCCGGCTGGAGGCCGTTCTCGCGCAGGAGCTCGACGCCCTGACGGGGCAGCGCCGCAGCGATCTGGTCGACGGGTTGGACGCGGTCACCACCTGGGGCGCATGGCACCACTGGCGCTCCACGGGCCTGACCCCCGACCAGGCCCGGCACGCGATGGAGGCCACCGTCCTGAACCTGCTCGCCTCGATCGACCGCCAGCCGCAACCGCAACCGCAGCCCCGGCCCCAGCCGCAGCCACAACGGCAGGCCGGGGCCGGGCCCGGGCCGGAGAGCACGCCCGACAGCGGGCCCGACCCCGGCCCACCCGCCTGACGCGGCTCCGACGGCACGAAAAGGGGAAGGGGAAGGGGCGGGCACCCCCCGGGCGCCCGCCCCTGCGGTCATCGCCGTGCGCGTGTCAGGCCTTCGCCGGCTCCGCGCGTGCGGGGCGGGCACCCGCCGCGAGCCGCCCGCTGCGGTCCAGCCCGAACACCGCGCCCCCGCACAGCAGGCCGAGCGCGGCCAGCGCGAGCCACGGCAGCACCGCCATGCCCGCGACCCGCGCCGCGTCGAGCGCCACCCCGGTGAGCAGGTTCCCCAGCGTGATGCCGACCCCGCAGACGGTGTTGTACAGCCCGTAGTGCGTGGCGACGAGGCGGTCGCCGGAGAGCCGGACGAGGGTGTCCATCTCGAACGGATAGGTGATCATCGTGCCGAGGGCGAGCAGCACCGCGGCCAGCATCGGAGGCACGACGGCCGTGAGCCACCGCCACCCCCCGCCGTCCGGGAGCGGTACGACCGCCGCGAGCAGCAGCGGGACGAAGGCAGCGCCCATGGTGAGCAGACCCCAGGTCAGCGCCCGCCCGGGCGCCATCCGCGCCGTGCACCACGCGGTGACCCGGGTCTGGAACAGGATGGTGCCCAGCCCGGACACGGCGAACAGCGCGGCCGTCGCGGCGGTGCCGTAGGCGCCGTCGCCGCCCAGCCGCCGTACTTCCAGCGGGAGCGCCAGGTACACCTGGTACGACAGCACGTACGAGCCGGTCATCACGGTGGAGAACAGCAGGAACGGCCGGTTGCTGAGGATCCCCCGCCACTGCGCGAGCACCTTCTCCCGTGCCCCGCCCGGTGCCCCCGGCTCGGCCCCGTCCGCCCGCCGCGCGGGCAGGCTGCGGATCTGGACCGCGCTCAGCACGGCGAACACGGCCGCCGCGACCAGGCAGGTGATGCGGAAGTCCACCCCGGTGAGCACCATGCCCACCAGCGGGCCGAGCAGGATGCCCGCCTGGTAGAACACGTTGAACAGGGCGAACGCCTCCACCCTCCGCTCCCCTGCGTCCACGGCGAGATAGGCGCGTACCGCCGGGTTGAACAGTGCCCCCGCGAGCCCGGTGGCCGCGGACGCGGCGAGCAGCGCCGGCAGCGAGTCGACCAGGCCCAGCGTGGCGAAACCGGCCGTGCGCAGCAGGCAGCCGGCGACGATCAGCGGTTTGTAGCCCAGCCGGTCGGCCAGGGTGCCGCCGACCAGGAACATGCCCTGCTGGCTGAAGTTGCGGACCCCCAGGACGAGTCCGACGGCCCAGCCGGCCAGCCCCAGCGACCCGGACAGGTGGGTGGCGAGGTACGGCATGAGCATGTAGAAGCCGAGGTTGATGGTGAGCTGGTTCACCATCAGCAGCTGGACGCTCCTCTCGTACGAGCGCACCTGTGCCCATGTGCCCTTCACCGGCCCGGAACCTCCGCGCCCGGCGCCGCCGGGTCGCCGGCCGCCGTCATCGGGTCGACCACGGTCGCGCAGCGGGTCCAGCGGGTGACCTCCTTCTCGTCGGCCCCGCCGATGACCTCCGGCTCGGCCGCGGGCGGGCCGTCGAGGAGGCCGTGGGCGGCGCAGTAGTCGTCGTCGTACACCGTCCCCAGGTACCGCTGGGGCCCGTCGGGGAAGACCGCGGCGATCCGGGTGTCCGCCGGACGGGTGCGGGCGAGCCAGCCGGCGACCAGGGCGACGGCGCCGACGCTCCAACCGCCCGTGGCGTAGTGGGAGGACGCGAGCTGCCGGCAGGCCCACACCGCCTCGGCCGGCGCCACCCAGTGGACCTCGCCGAAGTTCCCGTAGGCGACGTTGCGGGGGTAGATGCTCGATCCCAGGCCGCGCATGAGCCGCGGCCGCGCGGGCTGCCCGAAGATCGTCGAGCCGATGGTGTCCACCCCGACGAGCTCCAGTTGGGGGTACAGCTGCCGCAGGACCCGGGACACGCCTGCGGAGTGCCCGCCGGTGCCGACGCTGCACACGAGGACGTCGACGTGCCCGAGTTCGGCGGCGAGTTCCAGGGCGAGCGGGGTGTAAGCGGTGGTGTTGTCCGGGTTGTTGTACTGGTCGGGGCACCAGGATCCGGGGTGCCGGTCCATCAACTGGCGGACGCGGTCGCGCCGGGCTTCCTGCCAGCCGCCGGTCGGGTGCGGCTCGGAAACGACGTTGACCCGGGCGCCGTACGCGGTGAGCAGCTTCGTCATGGACGATTCCAGGCCCGGATCGGTGACCAGGGTGACCGGGTGCCCGTACACCAGGCCGGCCAGGGCCAGGCCGAGGCCCAGGGTGCCGCTGGTGGACTCGATGATGCGGGCGCCCGGCCGGAGTTCGCCGCGGGCGCGGGCCCGCTCGACCATGTGCAGGCCGGGGCGGTCCTTGATGCCGCCCGGGTTGAAGCCCTCCAGCTTGGCCCAGAAGCCGCGGCCCTCCGGGGCGAACGGCTCCGACACGTGCAGGAGCGGGGTGTTGCCGACGAGCCCGGACAGGGCGGCGCGGTGGAGGCCGGCCGGGGCGGGCGTGGGGGAGGTAGGGGAGGTGGGGGAGGTGGTGCGGGTGGACGGAGAGGACATTTCCTGGGCTCTCATTCGTTGGACGGCTGTTTCCGTACGGGACGGGAGCAGGCGGCCGCGCGGAAAGGGGCGGGGCCGCGCGAACGAGTCCTAAATGCGCCAGCAGCAGATGTTCGTACGGGTCGTCCGGCCTTCCCGGGCCCTGACGGGAAATGCCGAGGGGTGGCGTTGCCCGCGCACGGGGAGGTGCGGGGAGCGGAAGCCGAGGAGCACCGCGAGGAGGACCGGGAAAGCGGCGACGCGGGGCGTCGACATTTCCTGGAACGGGAGGGCCGGGTAATTCGGGGTACAGGATTCGCCGGGGTGGGGAAAACCTTCGGAATCCGCGGAATCCGCGGTGAACGGATGGTGGGAGGTCGCGTGGGCGTGCGGATGGGACGCGGCGGAACGGGCCTCCGCGGACGCGGACGCGGACGCGGGGCCGTGGCGGGTGGCGTCCCTGTGGTGCGGGCAGCCGATCGCCGCGGCGGCGAAGGCGACCAGCAGCAGGGCGGCGAGCAGGCACCGCACCCGGGATGCGGGAGCGGGGCGGGGGTGAGTGCGGTTGCGGGGGGTGCGAGGGGTGCGGGGGGTGCGGGCGTGGAACGACACGGTTCCTCCGGGGAGCCGGCCGGCGGCGGGGGGCCGCGCCGAGGGCGCGCGGGCGCTTCGGTCAACCGCGCGGACCTGCGGGCGGGACGGGGCGCGAGCCGGTGCGGCCCGGGGGAGGGAACGCCGGATGCGCCTTCATGGGCCGGCCGGGGAATTACGGAGATCCACGGGGCCCGTCGACCGTCAGGTGCGCCGGTGGCCTAGATGCGCAGCACTCCCGAAGGAGGACCGGCCGCCGCGCCGTGCGTCTGCGGGGCTCCACCAGGTGCGGGCAGCCGTCCGCCGTCCGGGCACGAGGTCGCGCCGGGCTCGTCGGCCCGCGGGCAGGGCGCCGGAACGGCCGCCTGGTCCGGCTGCCCCGGCAGGCAGTGTTCGCCCGGGTGCGGGGCGCTTTGCGTACCGTGCGCGCATTCCTGCTGGGGAGTGCGGACCGCGGGAGCGGCGGAAAGGGGATTCGCCTCGTGGATGAGCCGATAGGGCGATGCGTTCGCGGCGGGAGCGGCGGAGGAATGGTGCACGGAGAGGGCGTCACCGCTGCCGTGCGCGTACAGGAATCCGAGGAACAGCAGCACCAGCCACAAAGGCGCCGACGGAATCCGGTACCGCCGGATCCGCGGCACACCGCATGATGACCGGGCCGTGACCATGCCGTAATCCTAACCACGGTCGGGCGGCGGAAGGCAAAGGGCGTCCACGATATGGCGAGAAAGGATCCACTGGGCAAGGGGCGTGCGGGGCGGTGGCGTTGGGGCCGGACGAGGTGGTCGGCCATGGCAGCAGCCGATGCCGTCGCCGGCGGCGGCCGTAGCGGTCGACGGGCCGGCCGCGGCCTGCGACGCACACGGAACCGCCGGGCGACAGCAGGGCGCACGGCCCCGGCTGTGGTCCGGCCGGCGAAGCAGGTGCCCCTCCGGAGGCCGATCCGCAGGAGCCGAACGCGGAGACCGTGGCGCCCGCGGGCAGGAGCCCCACCCCAGGGCGGCGGCTCCCCGCGGGCCTCGCGGCGCCCCGCAGCGGCGGGGTGGGCGTCCGGAGCGGTCGGGCGAGACGGCTGCCCGTGCCGGCCTCCGGGACCGGAACGGGGGGCCGTGCCTCAGTCCGGCACCGGCAGTACGGCACCGGCATCCCGCACCCGCCGGGCACCGGCCCCAGGACCCGCGGCCATGCGGATCGGGCGGTTCGGAGTGCGCCGTGGCGCCCCCGTACGCCACCGTGGACCGACCGGAAACCCCGGCCCCCGTGTGGAGGAGAGAGCCGTCATGAACTGGACCCTCGAAGTCGTCCTCGTCCCCGTGACCGACCTGGACCGGGCGAAGGCGTTCTACGCCGAACGGGTGGGCTTCAAGGTCGACCTCGACTCCGAGGTCGCCCCCGGCCTGCGGATCGTCCAGCTGACCCCGCCCGGCTCCCGCTGCTCGATCGCACTGCAGGAGGGCCTGCCGGCCGTCCCCGGAACGAAGGAGATGGCCCCGGGAACCCTCCACGGAGTGCAGCTGTGCGTCACCGACATCGAGGCCGCCCGCGCCGAACTCGTCGGCCGTGGCGTGGACGTCTCGCCGGTCCGTCACGTCGGCGCCGCGGGCTGGGAGGACGGGAAGGGCGAGACCTGGAACTCGTTCATGACCTTCACGGACCCGGACGGCAACGGATGGGTGGTCCAGGAGGCCCCGTCCGAGCTGTCGGAGCGTTGACCGCCGGGCCGCCTGCGGCCCGGCGTCCGGCGGGCACGTACGCCGTCCGGGCACCGGGCTCCGGCGGCCGCCGCGTGGCGATCACCCCCGGGTCGGCTTTACATGGTCGTGCGGGGACGTGCCCGGACGGTGCACGGTCCACGACGCTCCGGGTCGGGGAGTTCCCTCCCGCTCGGGAAGTCTTTGCGGTGCGCCCGTCGTGGGCAGCCCGCAGCCCCGCGACCCCACGTCCACGAACGCCTCAGGCGTGCCCACCCAGGGAGCCCCCATGGCCAATGACCCGCACACTCCTGTCTCCAACCAGCCCGAGGAAGTGACCACCGCCGTTCCGGAACAGCCGGTCTTCGAAGGACCGTCGGAGGGGGTGCAGGGAAGCCCGACGCCCTTCACGTCCGACGGACTGGAACAGGTGAACGGCCACGCGCGCAGCGCGCCGGAATCCGTGCCCAGCGAGGCGTGGCGGGCGCCGGCCGCCATACTGCCCGACATCGGCGTGGCCTCCTTCGGCCCACCGGACATGCTGGAGACGGTGCACCTCCCGGACGACCGTGTCCAGATCATGGACACCACGAGCTACCCGTGGCGGGCGCACGCATCACTGCTGATCACCGCCGCCGACAACTCCCAGTGGATCGGTACGGCCTGGTTCATCGGCCCGCACACGCTGGCGACCGCCGGCCACTGCGTGTTCATCAAGAACAGCGGCGTCCCGGGCCGCGACGGTTGGGTGAAGAGCATCCAGGTCATGCCCGGCCGCAACGGTACGACGCTGCCCTTCGGCGCGGTCACGAGCACCAGTTTCCGCACCGTCACCGGCTGGACCCAGAGCGGCGACGAGAACTTCGACTACGGCGCCATCATCATCCCCACCGAACTCGGCGCCACCACCGGCTGGTTCGGGTTCGGCGCCTGGCCGGACGCCGACCTGCTCAAGACCTCCGTCAACATCTCCGGATACCCGGGGGACAAGCCCCCGGGAACCCAGTGGTACGACGGCCGGGGCGTCAGCTCGGTCAACCCCCTGAAGGTGTTCTACGACATCGACACCGCCGGCGGCCAGAGCGGCAGCGCGGTCTACCGCATCCACAACGGCGGCCGGTACGGCATCGCCGTGCACGCCTACGGCGGTGTGACGACCAACTCCGGAACCCGGATCACCCGGCCCGTCTACAACAACCTGGTGCAGTGGAAGGCATGACCGGACGGCGTCCCGCCCGGCTGCCGGACCGCCGGGCGGTGTGAGCGGTGCCCCCGACCGGCGGCGCCGGCCCGCACCTGATCGGCGGCGTGGTGGTCGACACGGACGGCAGTCCGGTGCCGGGCGTGGCCGTCTACCTCACGGGCGGGCCCGGCCCCTTCCCCGATGTCGCCGCCCTGACCGGCGCCGACGGCCGGTTCTCCTTCTCGGTCTCGACCGAGGGCATGTACACGGTGCAGTGCCGGGCACCGGACGGGAGGAGCGCCCAGGCAGCGGCCGCGGTCGGCACCGGGGGAGCCGCCACCGTCGTGCTCCGGCTCGGCTGAAGCCGTGCCGGCGCCGGGGTGCCGAGTGATGGTCGGGCCCGGGCGGACAGCCCGGGCCCGACCCGCTACGCCGACGGAGCCGCCTCCGGGATGGAGCTGCGGCCGGGCTCGGCTGCTGGTGGCCGTTCGCCGACGCCCTGCTGTACCCCGCCGCGTCCGCCTGGCGGCCGGACCGGTTCCGCGGGGCCGCCGAGGAACTGCTCACCGCTGACGGCGTCCCCTACGGCCCGCCGTGCCGCCCCAGCCGCTCGACGCCGTGCGGAGAGGTGTGTCGTGAGGGCGCACCGCCTCCCGACAGGGCAGTACGGCTAGCCGTTGTGCGTCTCGAACCTGACGACGGCGTCTGCTTCGCCCTGCCAGTCGACCGCGATGTCCACCGAATCGATCCGCCCGTACGAGGGCGGCACTATGGACAAGCGGAGGGGGTCTTCCTGCAGCCTGGGAGAGGAGCCCCGGTGCGAGGGAAGGGAGGCGAGCCAGTCGCGGACATCGGACCGGGGCATGCGGAACGATCCGGCCCATGCGGTTGCGAAGATGCTGCTGTCGATCTCCGTGCAGGCTTCGTCGTCCACACGGGCCGGGAGTCGCCAGCCGATGCCCTTCATGGCCTTCGCGCAGGCGGCCGGGCGCGTCTCGCGCGTCTCGGGCCGGGTGAACGCGTAGAGGAACGCCAGCGGCGGCCCGATCACCAGGAGTACGGCCAGGGCGATGAGCCACTTCACCCACCGGCGCATCGGCCGGGCCTGCGGTGGTTGGTGCCGGGCCTGGCGCACCGCCGCTTCCATGTGCTGCCCGACGTTCGCCATTCCCCCACCGGTCCTTCATTCGATTTGAATGTGTTCAATATTCTTGCACGGATGCGGACCGCACCCCGGGCCGGCCCGGGCGCCCCGCCGCGGACCCGGGGCTTCCGGCGGTCGTGCGGCTGCTCGTACCCCTGCGGGGCGGAGCGCCCCCGACGTGATGGGGAGCTCGTCCGGGCCGTCGAGGATCCGTACCGCCCGCCCCGTACGGAACAGGGCGGGCAGCGGGGTATGTCCGGCCCGAGCCCCGCGGCGCCGTGGACCTGGATGGCGGCGGCCACCTGCCGGAGCATCCGGGCCGCCGCGATCTTGGCCAGGCCCACCTCGGTGTGCGCGTCGTGCTTCCTGTCGAGGGGCGCGACCGCCTCGTACACGAGGGGCGGGTGGTGGGCGGGGGGAGAAGGGTGCCGAAGACGTGCTGCTGGACGAGCTGGTGGCCGGCGAGGGGTCCGCGACCCGGTCCGCTCGGGGGAAGCGGCCGGCGGCCGGCTTCTGCGGGAGCCGGGCGCAGGCCCGGCGCCGCCGGGCCCACTCGGCGGGTGACCGGGCGTTGCGGTCGCCGACCGGGACCTTTCCGGCGGCGGGCCGGTGGGTCCGAGGACGGCACGCAGCAACAGCGTGGTCGCGCCGGAAGACCCGTTCGTCCCGGTCAGTGCCAGCCGCTCGCCTGCCGCGATCTCCAGTTCCGCGCCGACGACGGCGTCGACCCCGCCGTGCCGGCAGCAGACCCCGTGCATCCGTACGTCCATGCCGCCCGTTCTCCGCCCACCTGCCGCGGTGCGTGCAGGAGTGGGACCGGATCGGACGGTTCCCGCCTGCCGGTAGCCGGCCGGAGGGGGCGTCGGGCTCCCGCGGATCTGAAGGGATCCGGTCAGGGGCGGCGGGCGGGGCGCCTCACCAGCCGAAGCGGCGGTCCACCACGGCGGAGAACTCCTCGAAGGTCAGGACGCGGTCGCCGTTCTGGTCGGCCGCGTCGAAGAGGGCCGAGGACTCGGCGTCGTCCCCCACCCCCCAGAAGGGGATCACTCCGTGTGCGGCGAGGGTCGGGCCCTTGGCCCGGAGGGCCTCGATGACCTCGGCACGCGTCAGGGTGCCGTCCTGGTCGAGATCGAGCGCGTCGAAGAGCTTGCGCGCCTTTTCGCTCATCACCATGTCCTGCTTCCGTGGGGCTGTACGCGTCGGGTCGGCCGGCGCGTCCTGTGCAGAGGGACGCAGGGGCCGACCGCCGGGTTGCGCCCGGCTGCCCGTGCCCGCTTTGCGGCCGACACGAACGCCGATGGGGGCGTACCCGCCGTTCCGGCAGGTACGCCCCCGTGCGGGGAGCGGGCGGGGGAGGACCCGCTCAAGGGTTGATCAGGACTGGCCCGCGGTCTTCGGGCTCTTGTCGGCGGCCGCCGCCCGCGCCGCGATCTGCGGGTTGCGGGACTTCAGCACGGCCCAGCCGATCGCCAGGCAGACCGCCCAGCCGGCACCCACGTACAGGGAGATGCGGCTGTCGGGGTCGATGGCGATCAACGCGGTGACCAGCAGCAGGAACGCGACGGCGATCCAGCTGCACACCGTGCCGCCGGGAGCCGGGAAGGAGGAGGCGGGCAGCTTGCCCGCGACCACCGCGCGGCGGTACAGGATGTGGCTGACCAGGATCATCAGCCAGGTCCAGATGCCGGCCGCGGTCGCGACCGAGGTGACGTACCCGAAGGCCTTCTCCGGAACGACGTAGTTGAGTACCACGCCGATGCCCATGAGGGCGGCGGAGAGGGTGATGGCGATCGCCGGGGTCTTGGTGGAGCTCAGCTTGCCGAGCAGCTTGGGCGCCTCGGAATTGGCGGACAGGTCGCGCAGCATACGGCCGGTGGAGTACATGCCGGAGTTGCAGGACGACAGGGCCGCGGTGAGGACCACGAAGTTGACGATGGCCGCGCCGGCCGGGATGCCGATCTTGGCGAAGGCAGCCACGAAGGGGCTGACGCCCGGCTGGAACTCGGTCCACTTGACGACCATCAGGATCACGCTGAGGGCACCGACGTAGAAGACGATGATGCGCCACGGCAGGGTGTTGATGGCCTTGGGGAGGGTCTTCTCCGGGTTCTCCGACTCGCCCGCGGTGACACCGACGAGCTCGACGGCCAGGTACGCGAACATGACGCCCTGCAGGGTCATCAGGCTGGAGCCGATGCCCTTCGGGAAGATGCCGTCGAAGGCCCACAGGTTCGACACGGCTGCGGTGTCACCGGCGGCGCTGAAGCCGAAGGTCACGACACCGATACCGATCACGATCATGCCGATGAGGGCGGTGACCTTGACCATCGAGAACCAGAACTCGATCTCGCCGAAGATCTTCACCGAGATGAGGTTGGCGACGTAGAGGACCACCAGGAACACCAGGGCCGTCACCCACTGGGGGATGGCCGGGAACCAGTAGTGCATGTAGATCGCCGCGGCGGTCAGCTCGGCCATGCCGGTGACCACCCACATGAGCCAGTACGTCCAACCGGTCACGAAACCGAAGAACGGACCGAGGAACTCGCGGGCGTATTCCGCGAAGGAACCCGAAACGGGCCGGTACAGGAGCAGCTCGCCGAGTGCCCGCATGATGAAGAAGACGATCACGCCGGCGAGGGCGTACATCAGGATGAGGCTGGGCCCGGCCTTCGCGATGTTCGCGCCCGCGCCCAGGAAGAGGCCGACGCCGATGGCGCCGCCGATGGCGATCATCTGGACCTGGCGGCTGCCGAGCCCGCGCTCGTAGCCCTCCTCGGGCGTGCTGCCCGCAGTCGTGTCGTCGCCGTGGTGCTGTTCGACCTGCGTCGAGGTCATGCTGTGGTGCGCCTTTCCGCTCCATGCCGATCCGCGCCGCGCTCGGCTGCGAATCGGGTTCCGATCCCCCGGATGCTGATGGAGTTGCTGCCGGCGGTGGCCGGCTCCAGCGCCCCTGCCTGGACGTGGGTGGTGTCCGGCAGGCGGTCGTGAAGGTGTACCACGCCTGGCGACGGGGGACCGTGGCGTACATCACCGGCATAACGGGCATTCGCCTGTGACCTGGCCGAAAGACCCGTGGTCGGTGACTCGATCGTTATCCGGATCTGAGCCTCCGCTGAGCGAACGCCGATTGCCATGAAGGCAATGTGTGCCACTGTCGGTGCGTCCGTAATGCCCGCCGGGCACGCAGCGTGACGGTGGAGGTCTGCGGTCCTTCTCGGCTCGCCGCTGTGGGGCCGCCGGCCCGCCGCGCACGGTGGGGGAGTGATGTGAACGCGCCGACATCCGACCCCAGTTGACAGGGGTGGTGGTCCTGGTGAAGATCACTTCCCGCACCCGTGCCGACTTCCGGCGCCGCGACCCTCGCCAGCCAACCGCATGGTTACGGTCCGTGTCCGTGTCGGCAGGGCCGAAGGCGCCCGAGATCCGGCCGCAGACCGGATCCCACCCCCGACCACGGTGGCGCAGCAACGCGGGGACGCGGCTGCGCCACCGTGCGGCGGGGCGGCGGGGGCCGGCCCCCCCCCCCCCCCGCCGGGCGGGGCCCCGCGCGGGGGCCCACGACCGGGCGGGGCGATCCGGCGATCTCGCGCAGCAGTGCGAGGAAGTCGGCCGGGTCGAAGGGGTTCTTCAGGTCGGCCC
>NZ_JBHWJJ010000178.1:0-14480 GCF_042732005.1 Streptomyces sp. NPDC059851
GAGCCGGTGGGCGAGGTGGATCGGCAGGGGCATCAGCTCGGGCGTCTCGTCGCACGCGTAGCCGAACATCAGGCCCTGGTCGCCGGCGCCCTGCTTGTCGAGCTCGTCCTCATCGCCCTCGACGCGCTGCTCGTACGCACTGTCGACACCCTGCGCGATGTCCGGGGACTGCGCGCCGATGGACACCGACACGCCGCAGGAGGCGCCGTCGAAGCCCTTCTTCGAGGAGTCGTACCCGATCTCCAGGATCTTGTCGCGGACGAGCTGCGCGATCGGCGCGTACGCCTTCGTCGTCACCTCACCCGCGATGTGCACGAGGCCGGTGGTGATGAGGGTCTCCACGGCCACGCGCGAGGTCGGGTCCTCGGTGAGGAGTGCGTCGAGGATCGTGTCGCTGATCTGGTCAGCGATCTTGTCGGGGTGGCCCTCGGTCACGGACTCCGAGGTGAACAGGCGGCGGGACACATCGCTCCCTGGGGTTGCAGCGGCTGCTGGCTGATCATTTGGCGAAACCTTACCGGGGGCTGCGCCCGGTCACGTTCCGAATGCAGTTTATCGGTCGCCACCGTTCGCCGGACCACCCGTCTCGCCTTCTGGGAGCTGTGTGACCTGCGGCACTCCATTCTGGCTCATGGAGCGGGCTTCGAGAAGGGCCATCCGTCAGGCGAGGCGGGGAAGGACCTGGTCCCAGATCGCGTCCGCCAGAGCTTCCTTGGGACCGTAGGGAACGGCCACTTCCTGGCCGTCGGAGGACAGGATCACTGCTTCGTTCTCCTCCGAACCAAAGGTCTTCGTCTCACCGACCTCGTTCACGACGAGAAGATCACACTTCTTGCGGAGGAGTTTGGCGCGCCCGTTGGCCAGGACTTCGTCGGTTTCCGCTGCGAAACCGACGATGACCTGCCCCTCCCGGGCCCGGTCGGACGAGATCTCGGCGAGGACGTCGGGGTTGCGGACGAGGGCGACGGGGGCGGGGTCCCGCCCGTCCTGCTTCTTGATCTTGCCGGAGGCGTAGGCGGCCGGCCGGAAATCGGCCACGGCCGCGGCCATCACCACGGCGTCGGCGTCCGCGGCCGCCTTGAGCACCGCCTCCCGCAGCTGTACGGCCGTACCGACGCGCACGACGTCCACCCCGGCCGGGTCGGCGAGCGCGGTGTTCGCGGCGACGAGCGTGACCCGGGCGCCGCGCGCGACGGCGGTGCGGGCCAGCGCGTAGCCCTGCTTGCCGGAGGAGCGGTTGCCGAGGAAGCGGACCGGGTCGAGTGGCTCGCGGGTGCCGCCGGCGCTGATCACCACGTGCCGCCCGGCCAGGTCGGGCTCGGTCACGCCGCGGGCCAGGACCCGGACGCACACCTCGTAGACCTCCTCGGGCTCGGGCAGCCGCCCCTTGCCGGTGTCCTTGCCGGTGAGCCGACCGACGGCCGGCTCGATCACCACTGCGCCGCGGCGGCGCAGCGTGGCCACGTTCTCCTGGGTGGCGGGGTGCTCCCACATCTCGGTGTGCATGGCGGGGGCGAAGACCACCGGACAGCGGGCCGTGAGGAGGGTGTTCGTGAGGAGGTCGTCGGCCAGTCCGTGGGCGGCCTTGGCCAGCATGTCAGCGGTGGCGGGGGCGACGACGACGAGGTCGGCGGACTGGCCGATGCGCACGTGCGGCACCTCGTGGACGCTCTCCCACACCTCCGTGCCGGCCGGGTGCCCGGAGAGGGCCGCCCAGGTGGCCTCGCCGACGAAGTGGAGGGCCGACGCGGTGGGGACGACCCGTACGTCGTGGCCGGATTCGGTCAGCCGGCGCAGCAGCTCGCACGCCTTGTAGGCGGCGATCCCGCCGCTCACCCCGAGCACGACCTTCGGCTTACCCACCACACACGCCCCTTCGGCTGACCGTTGCCACGTCCTACGTACCTATGACACACCACAGGCCCGGCAGGTGTGCTGCCGGGCCTGTGTGCAGGAAATCCTGGGTGCCTTACTGGACCGGGGCCTCGATGGCCTCGGAGGTCAGCAGACCCGCGTTGATCTCGCGCAGCGCGATCGAAAGCGGCTTCTCGTGGACGTGGGTGTCCACGAGGGGGCCGACGTACTCGAGCAGGCCCTCACCGAGCTGCGAGTAGTACGCGTTGATCTGACGCGCGCGCTTGGCCGCGTAGATCACGAGGCTGTACTTCGAGTCCGTGGCCTCGAGCAGCTCGTCGATCGGCGGGTTGATGATGCCCTCGGGCGCAGTGATGGAAGAGGACACGCTCTACCTTCCGAAGATCGGGTGAAAGATGGGACGTCGGCCGATCGGGTCATCCGGGGGATGAAGCTCCGGCCAACGGTCACACAACGTCCATCAAGGCTAGCAGCTCGCGCGCCACGTCCTCGACGGAGGTGTTGACCAGGGTGGTGTCGAACTCGGATTCGGCGGCCAGCTCGACCTTGGCGGTCGTCAGTCGGCGCTCGATGACCTCGGCGGACTCGGTGCCCCGGCCGGTGAGCCGGCGGACCAGTTCCTCCCAGCTCGGCGGGGCCAGGAAGACCAGCTGGGCGTCGGGCATGGACTCGCGCACCAGGCGGGCGCCCTGGAGGTCGATCTCCAGGAGGACGGGCTCGCCGTTCTCCAGGCGCTCGGTCACCGCGCCGCGCGGTGTGCCGTAGCGGTTGCCCGCGAATTCGGCCCACTCCAGCAGCTCGCCGTTGGCGACCAGCTTGTCGAACTCGTCGTCGGTGACGAAGAAGTAGTGGACTCCGTGCCGTTCACCGGGCCGCGGTGTGCGGGTGGTGGCCGACACCGAGAGCCACACCTCGGGGTGGACCTTGCGCATATGCGCGACGACCGTGCTCTTGCCGACACCCGAAGGGCCGGAGAGCACGGTCAGCCGCGGACGAACCTCTGCTGCCATAGAGCGATTATCCAGGTTCCCGGGACTGCCTGAGAACGCTGGAGGAACTCCGGGCAGCACGTCAGCCGGCAGGGGTGCCGAACTCACGCTCCAGGGAGGCGATCTGGTTGGAGCCGAGACCTCGGACACGCCGGGACTCGGAGATGCCGAGGCGCTCCATGATCTGCTTGGCGCGGACCTTGCCCACGCCGGGCAGGGACTCCAGCAGGGCGGAGACCTTCATCTTGCCGATGACGTCGTTCTCCTGGCCCGTCTTGATGACCTCTTGGAGCGAGGCGCCGGAGTGCTTGAGTCGATTCTTCACCTCGGCCCGCTCCCGGCGAGCCGCGGCGGCCTTTTCGAGCGCGGCTGCGCGCTGTTCAGGGGTAAGGGGCGGAAGAGCCACGCCTACGTCACCTCGGATGTCGAACTGTCGGATATACGGACCGGTGGGGAACCCGAGGGCACCACACCAGGCGAGGGCCCGAACAGCGGTGGAACTCGTTCGCTGCTCGTTCACTCTGGTCGGAGACTAGCGGCCACAACCGCTCCAGTCAGCGAGAACGGACGAAAAGTCCTGGTCAGCCTCCACTGAACCGTACATCACGGACAAACCACCCCGGTTTTGTCCGGTGAAAGACGTTCGATTTTCGTCAGACCGTACGACGAGCACCCCGGTCGCCGCGGTCAGGCAGCGACGGCCTCCCGGATCTCGTCGGCGAACCGGGCCGCCGACCCGCGCAGTGCGTCGGCGTCCGGACCGTGCCGCAGCACCCCGCG
Organism: Streptomyces sp. NPDC059851; assembly: GCF_042732005.1. Classification (NCBI taxonomy): domain Bacteria; kingdom Bacillati; phylum Actinomycetota; class Actinomycetes; order Kitasatosporales; family Streptomycetaceae; genus Streptomyces; species Streptomyces sp. NPDC059851. Next base: position 3,645 of record NZ_JBHWJJ010000178.1, read on the forward strand.
GGAGACGTTCGGCACCACGTTGCGCACGGCCGCCCCGAAGACCCGCGGCAGGTCGGCCGCGGCGGCGCCCTGCGCACCGATGCCGGGGGCGAGCAGCGGCCCGTTGATGTCCAGGTCGAAGGAGGACAGGTCGCCGAGCGTCGCTCCCACGACCGCGCCGAAGGAGCCCATGGGGGTGGCGCCCGCGTTCTCCTCGGCCAGGTGGGCCAGCATCGTCGCGCCGATGGTCCGACCGTCCTCGCGGACCGCCCGCTGGACCTCGGCGCCCTCCGGGTTCGAGGTCAGGGCCAGTACGAACAGGCCGGCGCCGGACTCGCGGGCCAGCTCCACGGCGGGGGCCAGCGAACCGTAGCCCAGGTACGGGGAGACGGTCAGGGCGTCGGAGAACAGCGGCGAGTCCTCGTGCAGGAAGGTCTCGGCGTACGCGGCCATGGTGGAGCCGATGTCGCCCCGCTTGGCGTCCATGAGCACCAGGGTGCCGGCCGCCCGGGCGTCGGCGACGGTCCGCTCCAGCACCGCCACGCCGCGCGAGCCGAAGCGCTCGAAGAAGGCCGCCTGCGGCTTGAACACCGCGACCGAGTCGGCGAGCGCCTCGACGACGGTGCGGGAGAACCGCTCCAGGCCGGCGACGTCGTCGTTCAGCCCCCAGGAGGACAGCAGGGAGGCGTGCGGGTCGATGCCGACGCACAGCGGGCCGCGCTCGTCCATGGCGGAGCGCAGGCGGGTGCCGAACGGCAGGGGCCGCCCGGAGGGCGTCGGTGAGGGGTGGTGGTCGGGCGACGGGTGGGCGGTCACTGGGCGGCCTTTCGGGTCTCGGCGCCGACGGCCTCGGCGAGGGTGGCGTACGGGCTGGCGGCCAGGCGGGCGGCCAGGCCCTTGTGGATGGCGCGGGCGTAGAACGGGCCCTCGTAGATGAACGCGCTGTACCCCTGGATGAGCGTGGCGCCCGCCAGGATCCGCTGCCACGCGTCCTCGGCGTTCTCGATGCCCCCGACGCCCACGAGGACCAGCCGGTCGCCCACACGGGCGTACAGGCGGCGCAGGACCTCAAGGGAGCGCTGCTTGACGGGCGCGCCCGACAGGCCGCCGGTCTCCTGCACCAGGGCGGGGTCGGACTTCAGGCCGAGGCCCTCGCGGGCGATGGTGGTGTTGGTGGCGATGATGCCGTCCAGGCCCAGCTCCAGGGCCAGGTCGGCGACCGCGTCCACGTCCTCGTCGGCGAGGTCGGGCGCGATCTTGACCAGGAGCGGGACGCGGCGGTCGGTGACCGTGCGGTCCGCTGCCTCGCGGACGGCCGTCAGGAGGGGGCGCAGGGACTCGGTCGCCTGGAGGTTGCGCAGGCCCGGGGTGTTCGGGGAGGAGACGTTGACGACGAGGTAGTCGGCGTGCCGGGCGAGGCGCTCGGTGGAGGTGACGTAGTCCGCCACGGCCTCCTCCTCGGGCACGACCTTGGTCTTGCCGATGTTGACGCCCACGACGGTCCGGAAGACCGGTCGGCGGGCCTCCAGGCGGGCCGCCACGGCCGCCGAGCCCTCGTTGTTGAAGCCCATGCGGTTGATCAGCGCGCGGTCCGGCACGAGCCGGAACAGCCGCTTCTTGGGGTTGCCGGGCTGGGCCTGGGCGGTGACCGTGCCGATCTCGACGTGGTCGAACCCGAGCATGGACATGCCGTCGATGGCGACGGCGTTCTTGTCGAAGCCCGCGGCCAGGCCGAAGGGGCCGTGCATGCGCAGGCCGAGGGCCTCGGTGCGGAGCTCCTCGTGGCGGGGGGCGAGGGCGGCCGCGGCGAAGGTGCGCAGCACCGGGGTGCGGGCGGCCAGGCGGATCCAGCGGAAGGCCAGGTAGTGGGCCTCCTCGGGGTCCATCCGCTTGAAGACGAGGTTGAAGAAGAGCTTGTACATGAGTCCGGAAGATCCCTTGTGCGCTCACGAAGAGGGGGACACCGCTGCGCGTCGCGCTCGTGGTGTCCCCCTGTCCGTACGGGTTGTCAGTCGCGTGCGGCGGTCAGGTGCTCGGCGTGCTCCTGGAGGGAGCGGACGCCGACTTCGCCGTGGCCCAGGGCCTCGATGCCCTGGACGGCGGCGGCGAGTGCCTGGACCGTGGTGAGGCACGGGACGCCGCGCGCCACGGCCGCGGTGCGGATCTCGTAGCCGTCGAGGCGGCCGCCGGTGCCGTACGGGGTGTTGACGATCAGGTCGACCTGGCCGTCGTGGATGAGCTGGACGATGGTCTTCTCGCCGCCGGGGCCCTCGCCCTCGCTGAGCTTGCGCACGACGGTGGCGTTGATTCCGTTGCGGCGCAGGACCTCGGCGGTGCCGGAGGTGGCGAGCAGCTCGAAGCCGTGGGCGACGAGCTCGCGGGCCGGGAAGACCATCGAGCGCTTGTCGCGGTTGGCGACGGAGATGAACGCGCGGCCCTTGGTGGGCAGCGGGCCGTAGGCGCCGGCCTGCGACTTGGCGTACGCCGTGCCGAAGACCGAGTCGATGCCCATGACCTCGCCGGTGGAGCGCATCTCCGGGCCGAGGACGGTGTCCACGCCGCGGCCGTGGATGTCGCGGAAGCGCGACCACGGCATGACGGCCTCCTTGACGGAGATCGGCGCGTCCAGCGGCAGGGTGCCGCCGTCGCCGGTCCTGGGCAGCATGCCCTCGGCGCGCAGCTCGGCGATGGTGGCGCCGAGCGAAATGCGGGCGGCGGCCTTCGCGAGCGGGACCGCGGTCGCCTTCGAGGTGAAGGGGACGGTGCGGGAGGCGCGCGGGTTGGCCTCCAGCACGTAGAGGATGTCGCCGGCCATCGCGAACTGGATGTTGATCAGGCCGCGGACGCCGACGCCCCTGGCGATGGCCTCGGTGGAGGCGCGCAGGCGCTTGATGTCGAAGCCGCCGAGGGTGATCGGGGGCAGGGCGCAGGCGGAGTCGCCGGAGTGGATGCCGGCTTCCTCGATGTGCTCCATGACACCGCCGAGGTAGAGCTCGGTGCCGTCGTAGAGGGCGTCGACGTCGATCTCGATCGCGTCGTCGAGGAAGCGGTCGACCAGCACCGGGCGGGTCGGGGAGATCTCGGTGGACTCGGCGATGTACGCCTCCAGGCGCGCCTCGTCGTAGACGATCTCCATGCCGCGGCCGCCGAGCACGTAGGACGGGCGGACGAGGACGGGGTAGCCGATCTCGTCGGCGATGGCCTTCGCACCCGCGAAGGTGGTGGCGGTGCCGTGCTTGGGGGCGGGCAGGCCGGCCTCGGCGAGGACCCGGCCGAAGGCGCCGCGGTCCTCGGCGGCGTGGATGGCCTCCGGGGAGGTGCCGACCACGGGTACGCCGTTGTCCTTGAGCGCCTGGGCGAGGCCGAGCGGGGTCTGGCCGCCGAGCTGGACGACGACGCCGGCGACGGGGCCGGCGAGGGACTCGGCGTGGACGATCTCCAGCACGTCTTCGAGCGTGAGGGGCTCGAAGTACAGGCGGTCGGAGGTGTCGTAGTCGGTGGAGACGGTCTCCGGGTTGCAGTTGACCATCACGGTCTCGTAGCCGGCGTCGCTCAGGGCGAAGGAGGCGTGGACGCAGGAGTAGTCGAACTCGATGCCCTGGCCGATGCGGTTCGGGCCGGAGCCGAGGATGATCACCGCGGGCTTCTCGCGCGGGGCGACCTCGGACTCCTCGTCGTAGGACGAGTAGAAGTACGGGGTCTTCGCGGCGAACTCGGCGGCGCACGTGTCGACCGTCTTGTAGACGGGGCGGACGCCGAGGGCGTGGCGCAGCTCGCGGACGACGTCCTCGCGCAGGCCCCGGATCTCGGCGATCTGGGCGTCGGAGAAGCCGTGCCGCTTGGCCTCGGCGAGCAGCTCGGGGTCGAGGCGCTCGGCGGCGGCGAGGTCGTCGGCGATCTCCTTGATCAGGAAGAGCTGGTCGACGAACCACGGGTCGATCTTGCTGGCCTCGAACACCTCCTCCTGGGTGGCGCCGGCGCGGATGGCCTGCATGACGGTGTTGATGCGGCCGTCGGTCGGGCGGACCGCCGCGAGGAGCAGCTCGTCCTTGTCGCCGGGCTCACCGGTGAAGGTGAACTGGGAGCCCTTCTTCTCCAGGGAGCGCAGGGCCTTCTGCAGGGCCTCGGTGAAGTTGCGGCCGATGGCCATGGCCTCGCCCACCGACTTCATGGTGGTGGTGAGGGTGGCGTCGGCGGCCGGGAACTTCTCGAAGGCGAAGCGGGGGGCCTTGACGACGACGTAGTCGAGGGTCGGCTCGAAGGAGGCCGGGGTCTTCTCGGTGATGTCGTTCGGGATCTCGTCGAGCGTGTAGCCGACGGCCAGCTTGGCTGCGATCTTGGCGATCGGGAAGCCGGTGGCCTTGGAGGCGAGCGCCGAGGACCGGGAGACGCGCGGGTTCATCTCGATGACGATGATCCGGCCGTCGACCGGGTTGACCGCGAACTGGATGTTGCAGCCGCCGGTGTCGACGCCGACCTCGCGGATGATCGCGATGCCGATGTCGCGCAGCCGCTGGTACTCGCGGTCGGTGAGGGTCATCGCCGGGGCGACGGTGATGGAGTCGCCGGTGTGGACGCCCATCGGGTCGAAGTTCTCGATGGAGCAGACGACGACGACGTTGTCGGCCTTGTCGCGCATCAGCTCCAGCTCGTACTCCTTCCAGCCGAGGATGGACTCCTCCAGGAGCACCTCGGTGGTCGGGGAGAGCGTGAGGCCCTGGCCGGCGATGCGGCGCAGCTCCTCCTCGTCGTGGGCGAAGCCGGAGCCGGCGCCGCCCATGGTGAAGGAGGGGCGGACGACGACGGGGTAGCCGCCGAGGGTGTCCACGCCGGCGAGGACCTCGTCCATGGTGTGGCAGATGACCGAGCGGGCGGACTCGCCGTGGCCGATCTTCCGGCGGACCTCCTCGACGACCTCCTTGAAGAGGTCGCGGTCCTCGCCCTTGTTGATGGCCTCGACGTTGGCGCCGATGAGCTCGACGTTGTACTTCTCCAGCACCCCCTGCTCGTGCATGGAGATGGCGGTGTTCAGGGCCGTCTGGCCGCCGAGGGTGGGCAGGAGGGCGTCGGGGCGCTCCTTGGCGATGATCTTCTCGACGAACTCGGGGGTGATCGGCTCGACGTAGGTGGCGTCGGCGATCTCCGGGTCGGTCATGATCGTCGCGGGGTTGGAGTTGACCAGGATGACCCGCAGGCCCTCGGCCTTGAGGATGCGGCAGGCCTGGGTCCCGGAGTAGTCGAACTCGGCGGCCTGGCCGATGACGATCGGGCCGGAGCCGATGACCAGGACGGACTGGATATCGGTGCGCTTAGGCACGCTCGGCCTCCATCAGGGATACGAAGCGGTCGAAGAGGTACGCGGCGTCGTGCGGGCCCGCGGCCGCCTCGGGGTGGTACTGGACGCTGAAGGCCGGCTGGTCGAGCAGCTGGAGGCCCTCCACCACGTCGTCGTTGAGGCAGACGTGGGAGACCTCGGCGCGGCCGTAGGGGGTCTCGGAGACCTTGTCGAGGGGCGCGTCGACGGCGAAGCCGTGGTTGTGGGCGGTGACCTCGACCTTGCCGGTGGTGCGGTCCTGGACCGGCTGGTTGATGCCGCGGTGGCCGTACTTCAGCTTGTAGGTGCCGAAGCCGAGGGCGCGGCCGAGGATCTGGTTGCCGAAGCAGATGCCGAAGAGCGGCGTCCTGCGCTCCAGCACGCCCTGCATGACGGAGACGGCGTGGTCGGCGGTGGCCGGGTCGCCGGGGCCGTTGGAGAAGAACACGCCGTCCGGGGAGACCGCGTAGATGTCCTCGACGCCGGCGGTGGCGGGCAGGACGTGCACCTCGATGCCGCGCTCGGCCATGCGGTGCGGGGTCATGCCCTTGATGCCGAGGTCGACGGCGGCGACGGTGAACTTCTTCTCGCCGATCGCGGGGACGACGTACGGCTCCTTGGTGGCGACCTCGGCGGAGAGGTTGGCGCCCTTCATCTGGGGGGAGTCCTGGACGCGGGCCAGCAGGACCTCGTCGCGGACGCCCTCGAAGGCCTCGCCGGAGAAGATGCCGACGCGCATGGCGCCGCGCTCGCGCAGGTGGCGGGTGAGTGCGCGGGTGTCGATGCCGCTGATGCCGACGACGCCCTGGGCGGCGAGCTCCTCGTCCAGGGAGCGCTTGGCGCGCCAGTTGGAGGGGACGCGGGCGGGGTCGCGGACGACGTAGCCGGAGACCCAGATGCGCGAGGACTCGGGGTCCTCGTCGTTGACGCCGGTGTTGCCGACGTGCGGGGCGGTCATCACGACGACCTGCCGGTGGTACGAGGGGTCGGTGAGGGTTTCCTGGTAGCCGGTCATGCCGGTGGAGAACACGGCCTCGCCGAAGGTCTCCCCCACTGCGCCGTAGGCGCGGCCGCGGAAGGTGCGACCGTCCTCCAGGACGAGTACGGCGGGAGCTTTGGCTGCTCCCCTGGTGGAGGTCGTCATCGTTCGGCGCCTTCCGTCGTGGTGGATGTGTTCATGTGGTTGATGGCTTCGACCCAGGCGGCGTGTTCGGCCGCCCGGTCGGAGCGGAACCCGGAGTCGATCAGTGCGTCGCCGTGCGCCCAGGTGACGACGAGCAGACCGCCCTCGGTGAGTACCTTGCCCGCGATCCCCTTGTCGAGGCGGGCGCCGCGCAGCTGCGCGGCCGGTACGAAGAAGTCGGTGGCACCCGGACGGACCACTTCGAGGCCCTCGTCCGTGAGGGTGAGTTCGACGCGGCTGCGCACGCCCAGACCGTGGGCGACGATCCGGTCGAGCCACTGCCCGGCGGTGGTCGACCCGTGGTACCGACCGGTGAGGACCAGCCGGTGCTCGGGGAGTCCACCGGGGGCGGTGGGCAGTTCCGGCAGGGCGCTCTGCAGGGCGCCGCGCCATTTCCAGCCCTGCCGCATCAGCCAGTACACGAAGGCGATGAAGACGAGCAGACCGATCACCCACGCGATGCGGGCACCCCAGTCCGTCACCTCCGCCGACTTCCGTTCGGCGGCCTCTGCGGCCAGTCGGATTGCTCCAGGTGTCACGCCAGTTTCCCGTCCACGACCGTTGTACGGCCCCGCAGGAAGGTGTGAGTGACGCGTCCCGGCAGCTCTCGGCCCTCGTAGGGCGTGTTGCGGCTGCGGGAGGCGAAATGTGCGGGGTCCACGACACCACGGTACGAGGTGTCGACCAGCACGAGGTTCGCGGGTTCGCCTGCCGAGACGGGGCGCCCGTGGTGCGGGAGGCCGCCGATGCGGGCCGGGGCGAAGGACATGCGCTCGGCGACGCCCGCCCAGTCGAGGAGGCCGGTCTCGACCATCGTCTGCTGGACGACGGAGAGGGCGGTCTCCAGGCCGACCATGCCCATGGCGGCCGCGGCCCACTCGCAGTCCTTGTCCTCGTGCGGGTGCGGGGCGTGGTCGGTGGCGACGATGTCGATCGTGCCGTCGGCGAGGGCCTCGCGCAGGGCCATGACGTCGCGCTCGGTGCGCAGCGGCGGGTTGACCTTGTAGACGGGGTTGTAGGAGCGGACCAGCTCGTCGGTGAGGAGGAGGTGGTGCGGGGTGACCTCGGCGGTGACGTCGATGCCGCGGGACTTGGCCCAGCGGACGATCTCGACGCTGCCTGCCGTGGACAGGTGGCAGATGTGGACGCGGGAGCCGACGTGCTCGGCGAGGAGGACGTCACGGGCGATGATCGACTCCTCGGCGACGGCGGGCCAGCCGCCCAGGCCGAGCTCGGCGGAGACGACGCCCTCGTTCATCTGGGCGCCCTCGGTGAGGCGGGGCTCCTGGGCGTGCTGGGCGATGACGCCGCCGAAGGCCTTCACGTACTCCAGGGCGCGGCGCATGATCACGGCGTCGTCGACGCACTTGCCGTCGTCGGAGAAGACGGTGACCTTGGCGGCGGACTCGTGCATGGCGCCGAGCTCGGAGAGCTTCTTGCCCTCCAGGCCGACGGTGACGGCGCCGATGGGCTGCACGTCGCAGTAGCCGGCCTCCTGGCCGAGCCGGTAGACCTGCTCGACGACGCCGGCGGTGTCGGCGACGGGGAAGGTGTTCGCCATGGCGAAGACGGCGGTGTAGCCGCCGGCCGCGGCGGCGCGGGTGCCGGTCAGGACGGTTTCGGAGTCCTCGCGTCCGGGCTCGCGCAGGTGGGTGTGGAGGTCGACGAGGCCGGGGAGCAGGATCTGGCCGGCGGCCTCGATGACGGTGTCGACGCCGTCGGCGGAGAGTCCGGTGCCGACCTCGGCGATGGTCTCGCCGTCGATCAGGACGTCCTGTACCTCGCCGCCGAGGACCTTCGCACCGCGGATCAGGGTCTTGGTCATGGTTACTCGGTCTCCTCGGCGGTGCGCGCGGTGGGGGCGGTGGTGGTGACGGCGGGCTCGGAGCCGCCGAGCAGCAGGTACAGGACGGCCATGCGGACGGACACGCCGTTGGCGACCTGCTCGACGACCGTGCAGCGGTCGGAGTCGGCGACCTCGGCCGTGATCTCCATGCCGCGGACCATGGGGCCGGGGTGCATGACGATGGCGTGCTCGGGCATCTTCGCCATCCGGGCGGCGTCCAGCCCGTAGCGGCGGGAGTACTCGCGCTCGGTGGGGAAGAACGCGGCGTTCATCCGTTCGCGCTGCACACGCAGCATCATGACGGCGTCGGACTTCGGCAGCACCTCGTCGAGGCCGTACGAGACCTCGCAGGGCCAGGTGCCGACCCCGACGGGCAGCAGGGTGGGCGGGGCCACGAGGGTGACCTCGGCGCCGAGCGTGTGCAGCAGGTCGACGTTGGAGCGGGCGACGCGGCTGTGCAGGACGTCGCCGACGAGGGTGATCCGGCGGCCGTCGAGGCCCTTGCCGAGGCCGGCGTCCGGGCCGACGAGGCGGCGGCGCATGGTGAAGGCGTCCAGCAGGGCCTGGGTGGGGTGCTGGTGGGTGCCGTCGCCGGCGTTGATGACGGGGGCGTCGATCCAGCCGGAGGTGGCGAGCCGGTAGGGGGCGCCGGAGGCGCTGTGGCGGATGACGACGGCGTCGACGCCCATCGCCTCCAGGGTCTGGGCGGTGTCCTTGAGCGATTCGCCCTTGGAGACCGAGGAGCCCTTGGCCGCGAAGTTGATGACGTCGGCGGACAGCCGCTTCTCGGCGGCCTCGAAGGAGATCCGGGTGCGGGTGGAGTCCTCGAAGAAGAGGTTGCAGATCGTGCGGCCGCGCAGGGTGGGCAGCTTCTTTATCGGCCGGCCGGCGACCCGGGCCATCTCCTCGGCGGTGTCGAGGATCAGGACGGCGTCGTCGCGCGTCAGGTCGGCGGCCGAGATGAGGTGGCGCTTCATCTGGGTGCTCCGTAAGTCGGGGGAGGTCAGAGCGGCGGGGCTGGCTGGCCGGCGTGCGGGCAGGGCAGGCCGGCGCGCGGGCCCCGGAAGCGGGGCCCATCACTCGTACGGGCGTACGAAGGTCCGTGGGTACGGCTACGGCTACTGCGCGGCCGCCGGGGCGGTCTGCTGGCCGAGCAGTACGGCGTCACGGCCGTCCTCCTCCTGGAGCTGGACCTTGACGGTCTCCCGCAGCGAGGTGGGGAGGTTCTTGCCGACGTAGTCGGCGCGGATCGGCAGTTCGCGGTGGCCGCGGTCGACGAGGACCGCGAGCTGGACGGCGCGGGGGCGGCCGAGGTCGCCGAGGGCGTCGAGGGCTGCCCGGATGGTGCGGCCGGAGAAGAGGACGTCGTCGATCAGGACGACGAGGCGGCCGTCGATGTCGTCGCCGGGGATCTCGGTGCGGCCGATGGCGCGTGCCGGCTTCATCCGCAGGTCGTCGCGGTACATGGTGATGTCGAGGGACCCGACCGGGATCTTCGCCCCGGTGATCTCTTCGAGTTTGGCGGCCAGCCGGCGGGCGAGGAACACGCCGCGGGTGGGAATGCCGAGGAGCACCACGTCGTCGGCGCCCTTGGCGCGTTCGACGATCTCGTGGGCGATGCGGGTCAAAACCCGCGCGATGTCCTGTGCCTCTAGCACGGGGCGCATCGCTTCGGTGCCTGCAGTGGTGTTCTGGGCAGCCTGAGCGTCCATGGAAAGGACCTCCTTCTCCGCCTCACGGGACGGACCTTAAAGGACGTCTGCACAACGTCGTCCACGGTACCAGGGGGATTCGGGTGGAGCCGAACCGGGGCTGCGCCGGGCCGCTCGTCCGTGGGCGAGGGACGGCATTCGGCTTGACGCATCCAAGTCACGCTGCGTAACCTCACAGTGAGTTACCAGCCGCGCGGCGGAGCCGCATGGTCTCCATGTAGTCACAGCGTCACAGCGTCCGGGAGCGTTATGTCCAGCGAATACGCCAAACAGCTCGGGGCCAAGCTCCGCGCCATCCGCACCCAGCAGGGCCTCTCCCTCCACGGTGTCGAGGAGAAGTCGCAGGGCCGGTGGAAGGCCGTGGTGGTCGGTTCGTACGAGCGCGGAGACCGCGCCGTGACCGTCCAGCGCCTCGCCGAGCTGGCGGACTTCTACGGGGTGCCGGTGCAGGAGCTCCTGCCGGGCACCACCCCCGGCGGCGCGGCCGAGCCGCCGCCGAAGCTGCGTCTCGACCTGGAGCGCCTCGCGGGCGTTCCCGCCGAGAAGGCCGGTCCGCTCCAGCGCTACGCGGCGACGATCCAGAGCCAGCGCGGCGACTACAACGGCAAGGTGCTGTCGATCCGCCAGGACGACCTGCGCACCCTCGCCGTCATCTACGACCAGTCCCCCTCGGTCCTGACCGAGCAGCTGATCAACTGGGGCGTCCTGGACGCCGACGCGCGCCGCGCCGTGGCGCACGAGGAGGCCTGATCCCGTCCCGGGACCAGCAGAAACGTTACCGGTGTGGGCCGGGAGCCTGGAG
>NZ_JBHWJJ010000179.1:0-14275 GCF_042732005.1 Streptomyces sp. NPDC059851
ACCCCGGCCTCCCCGACCCTCCCGGGCGACGACTCCACCCCCTCCTGGGATACGACCGTGCAGGCGGGCCGCGCACGGAGCCGGCCGGAGGTTATCCACAGGGCGCGGCATGTGAGGTGAGCCGGTGCCTCTTTCTGCGTACGCTTCCACCAGAACGGACGTGGTGGGGGCGAGGCACATGCAGACGAAGGCAGCAGCACGCACGTGGGGGTCGACCCTCGATTCGGTGGTGGTGTACGCGCAGGGTGCGCTCTGCCGCCGCCTGGCCCGAGGAAGCGTGCCGCCCGGCGGCAAGGTCCGGGTGGCAGGACTGCCGCGGTCGCTGGACCCCGGCTCGCTGCGGGCCCGAGTCCTGACGGCCCCGGGAGTGCGGGTCACCGGGGCCAGGGTGGTGGTCGAGGCCGGCGCGCCCGGCGTGGGAACACCCGACGGATTGCGCCGCGAGGTCGAACGGCTGACCGACGAGTGCGCGGCGGCTCAGGCCCGCCGGGACCGGCAGCTCGGCCTGATCGAGGAAGTCAGCGGGCTCAAGCCGGTCCCGCCCGCCCGCAGGAAGGACGACCCGCACCGCCGCACTCCGGTCGACGCGTGGCTGGACCTCGCCGACTTCGTCGACGAGCGGTTGACGCGGCTGCACTCCCGCCTCGCCGAGCTGGAGCGGACCCTGAGCACCGTCGAGCACGAGCTCGACGTCGCCACCGACCGACTCGCCCGAGCCTCGACCGACGCGCCGCCGGCCCACGTGGAGACCACGGTGTGCGCGGTCCTCACGCTCGACCGCACCCGGGACACCCGAGGGGTCCCGAGCTCCGACGACGTCCGGGTGGCCGGGACGCGAGCGGACGCAGAGCGGGAGGGGGAGCCGGAGCCGGAGGCGGATCTGGCGCTGGAGGTGGAACTGGAGTACACGGTGCCGGGCGCGGTGTGGGTGCCGACCTACCGGCTCACCTGTCAGCAGGGCGACACCGACGGCCGTCTCCTGATGCGCGCCTCGGTCGCCCAGCGCACCGGCGAGGACTGGTCCGGTGTACGCGTCGCCCTGGCCACCGCCGACCTCCGGCGTGGCAATGACCTGCCCGTGCTCCGTTCGATCCGTCTCGGCCGGCGCCAGCACGCCCCCGCGCCGTCCGGCTGGCGCGAGCCCCCGGCCGGACTGGCCGACCTGTTCTCCGGATACGACGCGGCCGGCTCCCGCCCCGCCGTTCGACCGGCGTCGGCGGTCGCCGCAGGCGGAGCCGCCGGTCTCCCGGGCGGTGCCGTGGCGGGCGGTGCCGTGGCGGGCGGTCCCGTGCCGCGCCCCGCACCCGCCCCTGCCGCCGCGCCGGCCGGATCCGCCGCGCCGCCGCCCGTACTCCCGCCGTCGGCCCCGTCGGCCCCGTCGGCCCCGGCCCCGCCGCCCCCGGCACCGCAGGGCTACGCCGGTGGAGGTCCCGGCCTCGCGCCGCGGGCTCCCTCGGGGCCGCCCCGCGGCAGGGCACGTTCCGGCGGTGCCTCCTTCGCGGGGGCACCCGGCCCGGCCGCGCCGGCCGCAGCTCCCGCCGGTGCCCCGCTGTCTCCTCCGCCCCCGCCTCCGGTGGTCGGGCCGCCACGCCCGAGCGGCACCGAGCTCGACTACGCCTCCCTCGTCCTGACCGGCCCCGACGAGCCCGGCGCGCGCAGGGGCCGACTGTTCCCCGGTGCCCCGTCCGACCTGGTGGCCCAGGAGTTCCGCCGCCGCGCCGAAGCGGTGGCCTCGCTGCCGCTGCCGGGCCACGCGGTGCGGCCCCGCGAGTCGGCGGGCTCCTTCGACCACCGGTTCGACGCCGCCGCACGCACCGACATCCCGTCTGACGGGACGTGGCACACGATCACCGTCACGGAGATCCCCGTCGGGCTGCGCACCGAGTACCTCGCGGTGCCGTCCGTGGAGCAGACCGTGTACGCGACGCTGGTGCTGTCCAACGCCACCGACCAAGCGCTGTTGGCCGGCCCGGTGGAGGTCACCGTCGACGGCGCGTTCCTGCTGACGGCCGCCCTGCCCACGCTCGCACCCGGGGCGGTCCGCAGGGTCGGGCTCGGCCCCGCCGAAGGCATCCGGGTCGTCCGCCGCACACATCTGAACGAGTCGACATCGGGCCTGCGCAACAACACCACCGTGCTCGACCACCGCGTCCACGTCGAGCTGGCCAACGGGCTCGCCCGGCCCGTCACCGTCGAGGTCCGCGAGCGGATACCCGTCACCTCCGAGCCGGACGTCCGGATCGAGGAACGGGCCGACTGGACGGCGCCCGAGGTGGGCACCGGGCCCGAGAACCACACCCCCGGCACCCGCCTCTGGCGGCTCGACCTGCCCGCAGGCGCCACCGCCGCCCTCGAAGGCGGCTACGAGATCCGCATCCCGACCGGCAAAGCCCTGGTCGGCGGCAACCGCAGGAGCTGACACCCGCCATGACCACGGCCCCGAAGTCGATAGCCCTCCCCGTCACCGCCGTCACCTGCCTGGAGGACCGCGCGCACGTCGAACGGTCCGTCGTCCTCGACCTGGAGGCCGGCGTCCAGCGGCTGCGCCTCGGCCCGGTCAGCGCGCTCGCCGTCGACCGGACCGTCCATGCCGGCCTGACCGCCGACTTCTCCGCGACCGTGCTCGACGCCCGGATCGTCCGCACCTGGACGCCCCGCGGGCCGCTGCCGTCCGCCGAGGACGACTCCGCCCTCCGCCTGCGCGTGCACGAACTGGAGGAGGAACAGCAGGTCCTCGAACGACGACGGGACCGGCTGCGCGCCCGCCTCGACGTGCTCGGCCGCCTCGCCACGGACCTGCTGCGGGAGATCTCCGAAGGCGCCGGCACGGGCGAGACCGACCGGACCCGCTGGACCGCCGAACTGGACCGGGTGGACGACGAACGAGACACGTACGGGGAGCAACTCCGCACCGTCCAGGCCCGCCTCACCGCGCTCGGCTCCGAACTGGACACCACCCTGCGGGCCGTGCACTTCGCCGAGGAGGAGCCCGCCGAGCTGGTCGGCCACATCGACCTGACCGTGCAGACCCAGACCGCCGGCCCGGCGGAACTGCGCCTGACACACCTCACCCCGTGCGCACTGTGGCGGCCCGCCTACCGGGCCGTGCTCGACGGGGATTCCCTGACGCTGGAGACCGACGCGATGGTCTGGCAGCGCACCGGCGAGGACTGGTCCGACGTACGACTGACGCTGTCCACCGCCCGCTCGGCACTGACCACCACCCCGCCGCAGCTGGGCGAGGACAGGCTCACCCTCACCGACCGCTCCGCGGCTGAGCGCCGCACGGTCGACATCGAGCTGCGCGAGGAGGAGATCGGGGCCCTCGGCCCGACCCCGGTACTGGGCCTGCCCGGCATCGACGACGGCGGCGAGACCCGCGTACTGGCCGCGCCCGCGGCCGTCTCGGTGGCCGGCGACGGAAGGGCCCACCGCGTGCCGCTCTCCGCCTTCACGACGGGCACGACCAGCGAGTACGTCTGCTCACCCGAGATGACCTCCTTGGTCACCCAAGTGGTGCGGTTCGACAACCTCTCCGGTCACGCCCTGCTTTCCGGCCCGGTGGACCTGGTCCGCGGCAGCGGCTTCAGCGGCCGGGGCACGCTGGACATGACCGCGCCAGGCGCACCCGTCGAGCTCGCCTTCGGCAGCCGTGACGACCACGCGGTGGTCCGGCGCACCGAGGAAACCAGGGACACCACCGGAATCCTGCAGAAGACCGTGATCACCCGCACCGTGGAGGTACACCTGTCCCGCTTCTCGGCACCCGACGAACAGGGCGACCAGGTGGTGGTCCTCCGCGAACGGATACCGGTCTCCGAGGTCTCGGCCGTGGAGGTCCGACTGCGCAAGGACGCCTGCTCCCCGGCCCCCGACGCCGTCGACTCCGAGGGCATCGTCAGCTGGAACGTCCCCCTCCGGCCCGGCGGCCGCAGGACGGTCACCCTGGTGTACGAGCTGTCGGCGAGCGCCAAGGTCACCGGGCTCTGAGCACGCCGATGCCGCCCGCTACGCCCCGCACCGCCCGCCACGGGCCCCTCGGCGGGAACGGCCCGTCGGGAACCGGCGCCGCGGGGCTGCGAGCGGTTAGAACACGGTGTCCGTCTCTTCGGCCAGCGTTCGCACGAGACGGTCCTGGAACGCCTCGTCGTGGACGGCCTGGTGCGGCTCCAGCAACTGGCCGTGGTACCAGTACCCGCCGGTGAACAGGGCGCGGGCGTCGTTGCTGGAGGCGAGCCACTCCTGCGTCCGGTGGCCGAGCTCCAGATCGTCCGGTGCGTCGGGGCCGCCCATCTTGGTCGGCACCCAGCCGGGATCCACGGCGTTGCTCAGGACTCCGGGGCGCAGGCGGGCCACGGCAGCCGCGAGCGTCGTGACGAACAGCTTGCTGTCGGAGTAGGAGCCGGGCTTCTCGCCCCGCCAGTCGACCCCGGAGAGGGAGGGACGTCCGCTGAGGTGTGCGCCGCTACTGACGTACACCGCGCGGCGTGGCCCCCGCAGCAGGGCCGTGAGCAGGTACGGTGCGACGATGTTGACCGGCATGACGGCCGGCCCGCTCCACACGCCGGCGTTGTGGATGACCGCGTCGAGCGGCTTTCCCTCGTTCAACTCGGCGGCGACACGCACCACCGCGTTGCGTTCCGTGAAGTCGCCGACGACGAGGTCCGCGCCGCGCTCGACCAGCCCGTCGAGGGCGGCGGCGCGTTCTCGGTTCCGGGCGTGCACCACGACGTGGTGCCCCGCGGACAGCAGCGAGTCCGCCGCAGCGCGTCCCAGACCGTCCGCGGAACCGGTCACCAGGATTCGACTCACGATCACACCTGTCCTCTCAGCGGCCCGCCCCGGCCCCCTCAGGAGTGTCCACACTCCGACGGTACGGCCTGCAGGCCAAGAGGGTCGTATGGCCAGCAGCACACCCGTGGCGCGTGACGCGCTGCCCGCATGCGCAGCTGTTGCGGGGCAGCCGGGCTCTTCCACGGCCGGCACGAAGGCGCCGTTCGGATCACGGAGGCGGCCCTTGGCGGTGAAAGCCGGACGGCTCGCGATCGTGGTGGCTGGCGCGGGGGTAGGTCGTCCCGGCAACGACCGCCCCGCAGCCATCGAGGAGCCCACCATGTACGCAGCAGTCCGGCGGTACGAAGGCGTGACCGATCCCGCGGAGGCGGCACGCATCGTGCGCGAGGGGTTTGTGCCGCTCATGCGTCAGGTCCCCGGCTTCGTGGCCTACTACTGGGTCGATGCCGGGAACGGAGTGATGGTCTCGACCAGCGTCTTCGAGGACCCGGCCGGTGCCGAGGAGTCGATCGCGACGGCGCGGGACTTCGTGCGGGACAACCTCGCGCCGCTGCTCCCGAACCCTCCTCAGGTCGTGGCCGGGGAGGTGGTGGCCGCCGCATAGTGGCCGGAGCGCGCTCTGGTGCGGCCCGGGGCGTCGGTTGCCCTGCCCCCGGCACCGACTTCAGGGGAGGGGGGTGTGCCCGGCCGGAACCGCTTCCCCGGGAGCGACCGGTCCGGGCGGGGTGCCGTCGCCGAAGGGCCGGCCGCCCAGGACGGCGCGGCCGTGCGGCGCGAGCCAGACCGCCGGGTCGGGGCCGGCAGGCACGATCCCCGTGGGGTTGATGTCGGTGTGGACCAGGTAGTAGTGCCGCTTGATGTGGTCGAAGTCGACGGTGTCACCGAAGCCGGGCGTCTGGAACAGGTCCCGCGCGTACGCCCAGAGCACCGGCATCTCCGTCAGCTTCTGCCGGTTGCACTTGAAGTGGCCGTGGTAGACCGGATCGAAGCGTACGAGCGGGGTGAACAGCCGGACGTCGGCCTCGGTGATGGTGTCGCCGACGAGGTAGCGGCTCCGTTCCAGCCGGGCGGACAGCCAGTCGAGGCGGGCGAACAGCCGCGCGTACGCATCGGCGTACGCCTCTTGGCTGCCGGCGAAACCGGCCTCGTAGACCGCGTTGTTGACGTCCCGGTAGACGACGTCGTTCACACTGTCGATGTGCGCCCGCAGCGCACCCGGGTAGAGCGAGGGCGCCCCGGGGCGGTGGTACGGCAGCCACTCCAGCGACATGTCGAGCGTGATCTGCGGGAAGTCGTTCGTCACCACCTTCCCGCTCGGGACGTCCACGACCGCCGGGACGGTGATGCCCCGGTCGTACCCCGGCTCCCGCGCGAGATAGGCCTCCTGTAGCCGCTCGATGCCGAGCACCGGGTCGCGTCCGCCGGGATCGAGGCCGAAGCTCCAGCTGCGTTCGTCGTGCACGGGGGCGGCTACGGCCATCGGCAGGGCCCGCTCCAGCCCGAGGAGCCGCCGCACGATCACCGCCCGGCTCGCCCAGGGACAGGCCCGGCTGACCACCAGCCGGTAGCGGTCGGGCGCCACGGGGTAGCCGTCCCGCCCGTCGGCGGTGATCCGGGTGGTGACGTACCGGGTGTCACGGTCGTACCTCTTGCCGCGGCTCACGTAGCTCACGTGCGGCGCCTACCCGCAAACGGCCCGGCAACCCGTACCGCGGAGCTCCCGCCCCCACGGGGCCCGGCCCGTGGTGCGATGAGCACGGACCTCTCCGCCGGTCTATCCTGCAAGTCCCTCGTCCCGGATGGAGCTGCAGATGACCGGTACGACGACTCTCGACCTACGGCCACAAGCCCGGACCGTGGCCCGACTCGTGGCGGGAGTCCCGGACGACCGGCTCGCCGACCCGACGCCCTGCCCGGAGTACGCGGTCAGAGACCTGCTGAGCCACATCGCACACCTCGCCGTCGCCTTCCGCGACGCAGCCCGCAAGGACCTGGGGCCGACGACCGACGTGGCCCCCGACGCGGCAGCCGTGCCCGCCCTGCCCGACCGCTGGCGCGAGGAACTGCCCCGGGTCCTCAGCGAAATGGCCGAAGCCTGGACGGACCCGGCCGCCTGGACCGGCATGACCCGTGCGGGCGGCGTGGACCTTCCCGGCGACGTCGCGGGTGCCGTGGCCGTCGACGAACTGGTGATCCACGGCTGGGACCTCGCCCGGGCCATCGGCCATGAGTACGTCCCGGACGCGGCCGCGCTGCGCGCCGCGCATGCATTCGTGCTGGAGGTTGCCGAGGAGGAAGACCGCGGAGGGGGCATCTTCGGAGCCGTCGTGCCCGTACCGGACGACGCTCCGCTGCTGGACCGGGCCATCGGGCTGAGCGGACGGGATCCTGGCTGGACGCCGCCGACGTCGCTATGACGCCGGCGGCCGCGCCGTGACGCCGGCGGCCGCTGCAGCCCGGGCCGCGGCGATCCTTCGGCGACCCGGGCGCCCGTCACCGAACCAGCCCCCCGGAGGGGGTCACCACGCGACGTGCTGGTAGTCCTTCAACAGGACGCCGTGTATGGGTGCGCCCGCTTGTCCTTGGACGATGGGGTGGTAGATGCGGGCCGCGCCGTCGACGATGTCCAGCGGAGGACGCCACCCGGTGGCAGCGTGCCGTTCCCGCGCGGGAAGGGGCTTCTCGTCGGTGACCCAGCCGGTGTCCACGCTGCAGGTGTGGATGCCGCGGGCGGCCAGGTCGGCGGCACTGGTGCGCGTGAGCATGTTCAGGGCGGCCTTGGCCATGTTGGTGTGCGGATGGTCGCTGGTCTTGTTGCGGACGGTGAACTGTCCTTCGACGGCGGAGACGTTGATCAGGTAGCGGTGCGGGTGCGGAGAGGCATCCAGCAGTGGCAGCAGGCGGTCTGCGAGCAGGAACGGCGCGACGGCGTTGACCAGCTGGACTTCCAGCAGTTCGACCGGGTCGACCTGTCCCAACCGCAGGGTCCAGGAGTTGGTGGCGCCCGTTTCGGTGAGCAGGCCCGCCTCGTCGGCGGCGTCGTGAGGCAGCAGGGCGGGCGCCGAGGGGGCGGCCGTCCCTGCGGTGCCGGCCAGGGTGCTGTGCGTCTCGGGCCGGGGGGTGAGTTCCGTCGTCCACGGGAGGGGCGCCGTACGGGGGCCGGGCACGCGGAATCCCGGAGCGGTCCAGGTCTGAGCCGTGGGAAGGGACGTGTGGGCGGTCGTTTCGCCGGCGACCAGTGCGCTGTAGGCCTGGGGGGAGCGGCGCAGGGTCTGAGCCGCGTTGTTGATCAGAATGTCCAGGGGGCGGCCCTGTGAGAGGAGATGGTCGGTGAAGGCCAGGACCTGCCGGGGATCGCGCAGGTCCAGGGCGGCGATCTGCAGCCGGTCCCACCAGTCGGCGGCACCGGGCGCCGAGGCGAAGCGGCGCACCGCGTCGCGGGGGAAACGGGTGGTCACGGTGATCTCGGCCCCGTCCCGCAGGAGCATCAGCGCGGCCTGGTAGCCGATCTTGACGCGTCCGCCGGTCAGCAGCGCACGTCGGCCGGTCAGGTCGGTGCGGGCGGTGCGTCGGGCGAAGTTCTCGTCGGCGCACCGGGGACACAGCCGGTGGTAGAAGTGGTGGACCTGCCGATAGTGGTCCTTGCACACGTAGCAGCGTTGCGGGCGGTTCAGCTGCTTGAGGGGCCCGCCGTGGTCCGGCGCGCTGTCCGGCGACGGCCGCTTCGTACCGGGGCCGGGCCGGAGCCGGATGTACTCCTGGACGGTCAGCCCCTGCTGGGTGGGGTCCTTCGTGGGCAGGGCGGCGTCCATGGTGCGGTCGGGCGCGCCGGTGGCGGTCGCGGCGAGCAGTTTCGCGTCGGCTGCTGCCCGATCCGCGCGTGAGCGAGCACGTCGCCGGTGCCGGCCGTCGCGGACGAGTGCGCCGGCGGCCCGTTCCAGCAGACGGCGTTGAGCATCGTCCACCGGGAGCTGCTGTGCCTGGTGCAGCAGCTCCAGGCACGTCTGTACGAGCTCGCTGCCCATCGGCGTACCTGCGGCGGGAGTCACCGGACCAGCTGCCTGCACCACAACCTCTTTTCGAACAGGTGAGCGTATCAACGCAGGAATGATCGCCATGATGCACGACTGCTCGACATCCGTCACTCACATTTGGATTCCGGTGCGCGCCCGGGGACGGACCCCTTGGCCGGCGTAGGACACCACCCTCGCCGAAACCGCCCACTTCGGTGAACGGGAGCCGGGGCGGACGAGGTCAGTGGTCGTGCCGCGTGCCGTGCTCCAGCCGCCGGGGTCGGCTCGTGCCGGCGGTGTCGTCGAGTAGCACCGGGCTCGTCCGCCCGCCAGGCCCGGCTGCGGTGAACGGGATCCCCAGGCTCTGGCACATGCGGTGGGCGCGGGCCAGGGCGCTGAACGTCATGGGGGAGGGGGCGTGCGTCGGCAGGTGGATCGTGACCTGCCCCGGGTGGTGCGCGTGGACGAGGGCCTCGATCTGGAGGGCGGCCGCGGCCCGGTTGGTGACGTCCAGTTCCTGGGCGATCTTCACGTGTAGGACGTCTTCGGCGATGTGGTGACTGATGACCATGGTCTACCTCCCGCCCACCGGGACCCGGACGGCACCGCCGCAGCAAGGGTGTGCCCGCTACCAGTGTGGCCAGACCACCTGGCGCGGGCGAGCTCAGCGCCCCGACCCGCCCATGGCGGGGCCGGGCCTACGAGCGCCTGCCACTGGCCGCGTTCCACCGGAAGGCGCAGCGAGGGCGCACTGAGTCGGGACTTCAGGCGATGCGGCCGATGTGCCGGAGGACGATGGTCGCGGCGGTGTCGGTCACCTCGTACAGGATCCGGTAGCGGCCCACGTGCATCCGCCGCAGGGCGGAAGAGCCGTAGGCGACGGTGCCGTGCGGCCGCGGCCGGGCGGCGAGCAGGTCCACGGACTGCAGCAGCTGATGCAATCCTTCGGGGTCGTCGGCGAGGAACCGCGTCGCTGTGTCGACGACGGCCTCGTTCCAGAAGATCACATAGGGCATGGCCGCTTCCTCCGCACCGCCACGGCGGGTCTGGTGGGCGCACCGCCGCCAACGCGTGCTCGGCCCGTGGGGTCGAGCACGTCCAGGGCGTCTGTCGGTCCGGCCTCGGCGGGCCGGGCCGGCGGGCCGGCAGCCGGGCGCTGCGCAGGGCCCCTGCCCCGGCCGCGAGGCGGCATGCCTGTCGGCGGGCGGGGATGCCGGATGCCGGATGTCGAACGATCGCGGGGACCGTACGCGGAACAGCAGGCGGGGCCGCGCGGGGAGCAGAATCGGGTTCCCCGGCCGGGTGAAGATCCCGCTCAGCAGCTCAGCTTCCGAAGAAAGGCGGAACGAGGGCGGGGACGGCTGCGCCCGGCCGTGCACACCAAGGCCCCCGAACAGGCGTGGCCGCCGACAATCATCCGGGTGCGGCCGGGGCAGGGAAGCGTGTGCGCCGATTGGTGGGAGATCGTCTTGCTGGGGTGCCGGCACTGATAGAGGATCACATCAAATGTACCGCCTACGTATCGTGACGCTGTGATTTCGCAGCGTGTCGACCCCTGTCTGCTCGAAAACATGAGGAGTGGCCATGGAAGACAGCCCGCTCAGCCGTCGACGGCTGTTGTGGGGGGCCGCCGGCGCGGCGGGTACGGCTCTGACCGCTGCAGGGCTGTCCCGGCTGATGGGGCCCGAGGAGGAGGTGAAGGCTGCGCTGCCGCGCCCCGTGCGCAAGGCTCCGCCGGTCGCCCCTGCCGGGCCGACTACGGCCGTGCGTCAGGAATCCCCGTTGGACTACCCCTCCGCCATCTGGGTCGAGGCCTGCGAGTCCAACTACACTCCCTCCGACCGTCCGGAGTCCTATCCCATCGAATACGTCGTCGTCCACCTGACGACGGACACCTTCCCGATCATGCTCGCCACGTTCAAGGACCCCGCCGAGAGGGTGTCGGCGCACTACGTGATCAGCGCCAACGGCACACGGATCGCCCAGTGCGTGCGGGAGCGGGACGTAGCCTGGCACTCCGGCAACGTCTGGTACAACCACCGGAGCATCGGCATCGAGCACGAGGGCTGGATCGACCAGCCCGTCTACACCGATCAGATGTACGAGGCGTCCGCCGTGCTCACCGCCACGATCTGCGCCAAGTACGACGTGCCGGTCGACCGGGACCACATCCTCGGCCACGTGGAAGTCCCGCTGTCCACTCACGAGGACCCCGGGGACGTGTGGAACTGGGACAAGTACATGAAACTCACCGAGACCGCCCGCCGGCGCATCAAGACCTGACATCACGTCACCTCCCTCACGCGGGCTTGCCGTCGCCGTAGAGCCACGAGTCCCAGATCGAGTCGAGGTCCCGGCCGACCTTTGCCTCCACGTACGCGGTGAAGTCGTTCGTGGAGGCGTGGCCGTGTCGGTGGCGCAGCGCCCAGCCCCGCACGAGGGTGCGGAAGGCCTCGTCCCCCACGGTCCGGCGGATCTTGTGGATCACCATCGCGCCGCGCACGTACACCGGCTGGGCGGAGATGTCCGAGGCGCTCGGCGGCTCGGCGGGCGGGAAGTCCCACTCGTCGTCATCCGCGGCCTTGGCGTGGTTGCGCTCGAAGTGCTCCTGGGCGCTGGCCCCGCCGTGGTCCTCGGTCCACAGCCACTCCGCATACGTGGCGAAACCCTCGTTGAGCCACATGTCCCGCCAGGTCCGAGGGGTGACGGAGTTGCCGAACCACTGGTGGGCCAGTTCGTGCACCACGTTCGTGGTGTGGAAGATGTCGGCCGGGATGGTCGGCCTGGTCTGGGTCTCCAGGGCGTAGGGCACATCGGCCGCCTGGTCCACGATCACCCCGGCGGCGGAGAAGGGGTAGGGACCGAACCTGCCCTCGGCCCATTCCATGATCTCGGGGAACCGGCCCAGGACCGCTCCGTCCTCGTCCACGCCCGCGGTCTTGTCCATCGCCGACACGACGGGGACGCCCGATCGGGTCCTGGAGGTTTTGATGTCGTAGCTGCCGATGGCGACGGTCGCCACGTAGCTGGCCATGGGCTCGGCCTGGTGCCAGTGGTACGTTGCGCGGTCGCCGCTGGTGCGCCGGGCGCGCAACTGCCCGTTGGAGATCGCCTGCACCTCCTTGGGGACCGTGACGGTGATGTCGTACGAGGCCTTGTCCGAGGGGTGGTGGTTGCCGGGGAACCAGGACATCGAGCCCGTCGGCTCGCCGAACGCGACCGCCCCGTTGTCCGTCCTCAACCAGCCTTCGCGCCACCCGTGGGCATGGGTGACCGGTTCCGGTGTGCCCGCGTAGCGCACGACGCTGCGGAAGGTGGCGCCCCTCCTGACGTGATCGAGCGGCTGCAGGGTCAGCTCCTGCCCGTCCCGCCGGGCCTGCGCCCGGAGGCCGTCGACGGTGGCGCTGAGCACCTCCATGCCGAGCAGGTCGAGATTGAAGGCACTGAGGTCCTCGGTGGCCTTCGCTGTGATCTCCGCAGTGCCTTCGAGGCGGCCGGTCCCGGGCTCGTAGGCCAGGGTCAGGGCGTAGTGGGTGACGTCGTAGCCGCCGTTGCCGAGCTCAGGGAAGTACGGGTCACCGGCGCCCGCGGCAGCGGGGCGCCCGCCCCGGAAGACCGTGCCGGTAGCCCCCGGTTGAGCCGTCACCGCGCCGGCAGGAGCACCCGCGCCGGTACGCCCACCGCCGCCACGGCCGTCGGGCCCCGAGCACGCGGGGAGCGCGGCGAGCAAGCCCGCTACCGCGAAGGAGGCCAGACGTCCGGAGGTCTTCACGCAGCCGATCATGCCCCAGCCCCCGGGGACCCGGACCCCGCCACGCCGTGCAATGGCCCCTTCGGCGGGCACGCTCCGGATGCTGCCGCACGGCGGTTGCTCCGACCGAGCGGCATGTGGCCTGCTGCCGGACGGCCAGCGGAGATCGATGCGGCCAGCAGCAGGAGCAGGACTCCAAGACGTCCTTGACCTGGCCGGAAAGGTCGGTGCCGTTCCAGGCATCTGGAACGGCACCTGTGAAGGGCTGCATCGCCGGTTGATGGTGTGTGCCGGCCCGTTGCATGCGCCGGCGGGCCGGAGGGGCCGGCGACGCAGCGCCGCACGAGCTGGTGCGCCTGATCTGACTGCCGGGCGGGTTCACCGCGGACCAGCCCGACCAGGGGCTCGCGGAAGGCTCACCCGGCGCAGGGGTGGTCTACTGCCCGAGTACGCCGGTCATGGCGTGGGTGGGCTCGGGGTGGGGACTTCGCTGGGCCGAGCTGCCTCGGTCTCAGTGCTTGGGGGCAGTGCTCACGAGGTCGTCCGGGACGGTGCTCGACTGGGTCGAGTCCACCGTGGCGGCGTTCTCGTTGGTGCTGCCCTCGCCGGTGCTGCAGATCTGCTGGATCACGTTGGTCTGAGTGACGTCGCCGAAGACCGCGATGGTCACGTCCACGTCCACGTCCGGGATGTCGGCGAGGCTGGCCGTATTGCTGTTGGAATTGGTGGCCGTGGCGGTCTGTGAGCACAGGGTGGGGTCGGTCTTGGGCGCGTCGGCGGTGGCGACTCCCGCCCCGGCCAGGCCGAGGGCTCCGATCATGGCAACCGTGAGAGCAGCATTGCGAAGCGTGTGCATCTGATCCTCGTTTCCGCCTGAGTCTGTTCGGTGATGACCGAAACGTTACAGTCGTGCACTGTATGTGATGATCTCCGGCTTTGTGCATTAACACGCCGCCCCATCCGCGGCAACTGCCCGACACCCACTCGGGGCGCTCCACTGACCCGCGTCACGCCGGTGGCCGGGTGCCGGGGCCCTTTTGCCGGGCCGCCCGTCTGTCCGTCCATCGGCCTTCACCTGCACCGCGGGCGCCGCGGTGATGCGCGGCAACGGCCATGGCCCCCGGCGGAGCGGCGGCCTGTGTGTGGCGTCGGAGGGTGGCTCGTCCGTCGTCCGTCAGCGGGGTCGTGCGCCGGGGGAGGAGCGCCCGGAAGCCGGCGACCCTGCAGGCCTCGGCGCCCGGATAGTACTTCTCGTTTCGAGCCCGTCAAGCCCCGAATGTCCGCAGCTTTTCCGGCTTCCCGGGGCGGGGGCAATCTGGTTTCAGGTAATCGCCGAGTCGCCGCATCGAGACGGTGTAAGAGGTAAGTGGGAATTCCGCTTGCTGGACTCGAAATGTTGAATTCCACTCAAGGAGAAATGCAATGACTGTCAAGATTCGCACCCGCATCCCCGGTATCGTCGCCGCTTCTTTCGTGGCTGCTGTGGTCGCCGGAGCGGCCGGAGCAACCGGCGCTCAAGCAGCTCCTCAGACGGCGAGGATTGCACCGGGCGTGGTTCAGGACGTCGGTGATGACGTCAACCAGGCGAACGTCAATCAGGGTGGCGGTGATGCCAATCAGGCGAATGTGAACCAGGGTGATGGCGATGCCAATCAGGCGAACGTGAACCAGGGTGATGGCGATGCCAATCAGGCGAACGTCAACCAGGGAGATGGCA
>NZ_JBHWJJ010000180.1:0-14157 GCF_042732005.1 Streptomyces sp. NPDC059851
GCCGGCCTGACCCTCTACCAAGTCATCCGCACACTTCAGATCCTCCTGGCCACCTGGGCCGGCGCCTGCCCCACCTGTCACCGCGACATACCCACCCGCGAACCAACCTGACCAAGCACTACTAGTGCTCTGATCGGAAGGGTCCACCGCCTCGCGACGCCCGGCACGGCACCTCGCTGCGTCGCCGGACCGCGCGAGTACGCCGAGTACGAGCTGCGGCCCTCCGCCTTGCGATGCACCGCACCGGACGCCGTGAGCCGGCAAACCTCTCCGGCCAGAGCTCTAGAACCTGATGTCGGCCGCGACCGGCAGGTGGTCGCTACCCGTCGCGGGCAGGGTCCGGACGCGCACGACGGTCACCGAGCGGGTCAGGACCTGGTCGATCCTGGCCACTGGTAGCGCGGCGGGCCAGCTGAAGGCGAAGTCCCGGGCGGGCCGGGTCATCCGGTCGGTGACCGGGGCCAGCCCGCGGTCGTCGACCGTACTGTTGAGGTCCCCGAGCAGGACCACCCGGTCCAGCGGCTCGGCGGCGAGCGCCCGGCCGAGCAGGACCGCGCTCTCGTCGCGGCGGGCGGAGCCGAAGCCGCGCGCGCCGAGGCGGAGCGAGGGCAGGTGCGCCACGTACACGGCCGCCTCCCCGCGGGGGGTCCGGGCGGTTGCCCGCAGCCCCCGGTTCCAGTCCTCGCCGAGGCCGGCCGGGCGGATGTCGACCGGTCGGGCGTCGGCGAGGGGATGCCTCGACCAGAGCCCGACGGTGCCGACCGTCGCGTGGTACGGGTACTGCGGGGCCAGGGCGGCCGCGTAGGCGGGCAGTGCAGCGGGGGTCAGCTCCTCCAGGGCGATGAGGTCGGCCCCGGTGGCGGCCAACGCCCGTGCGGTGCCGGCCGGGTCGGGGTTCTCGTCGCTGACGTTGTGCTGGACGGCGACCAGGTCGGGGGCCCGGTCAGGGCCGGGGAGCAGGAACCCGCCGAACAGCCACAGCCAAGCGGCCGCGGGCAGCAGGGCGGCGTACGCGGCCCGGGCCGACCGGCGCAGCAGGGCCCGGCCGAGGAGCGCGGGGACGGCGAGGCCCAGCCAGGGCAGGAAGGTCTCCAGCAGCCCGGCGGGCCGGCCGGGCAGTCCCGGCAGCGCGCGGTGGAACACCAGCAGCCCGCCGACCACGGCCCCGAGGGCACCGGCGACCGCCCCCCGCGGCACGGCCCGCAGTGCGCCCCTGACCCCACGTCGTCTCCTCGACGCCATGTTCCGGCCGGCTCCTCTCGCCTCGTCCCGGCCGGTGGATGTCGTCGCACGGTGCGCGCGGCGCGGCCTGCTGCGAAGACGTGGGAGGTGCGGGTCCGGTTCCCCTCCCGCACCGCCCGCCCCGGGTTAGCCTGGGCCGCATGGACGAGTCGGACGGTGTGGAAGTCGTCGCCTTCGCTGATGGAGAGGCGTTCGAGGAGTGGCTGGCCGTGCACTACGGGCGGCAGGAGGGGGTGTGGATCAAGGTCGCCAAGAAGAAGTCCGGCATCCCCTCGGTCACGGACGGCGAGCTGGTCGACATCGGCCTGTGCTACGGCTGGATATCCGGCCAACGCCGCTCCCTCGACGGGCAGTACTACCTGCAGAAGTACGTACCGCGCAGGCCGCGGAGCCTGTGGTCGCAGGTGAACGTGGAGAAGGTCGCGGAACTGACGGCCCTCGGCCGGATGCGCGAACCCGGCCTGGCCGAGGTGCGCAAGGCGCAGGAGGACGGGCGGTGGGCGGGGGCCTACGCCTCGCAGAAGTCCGCGACGGTACCGGAGGACGTCGCCGCGGCCCTGGCCGAACACCCGGGGGCCCGGGCGGCGTTCGAGGCGCTCGACCGCACCGGCCGGTACCTCGTGATCCTCCCGGTCCTCCAGGCCCTCACCCCGGAAGCCCGCCGGACCCGCCTCGACCGGGCGCTGGCCCTCCTGGCGGCGGGCCGGCGAGCGTGAGGACCGGCGGGGTCCGGCGCAGCCGGATGCGGTCTTCCGCCGACCGTCACCGCGTCGGCCCGCCACCCGCCGGGGCTCGGCGGACGCGGGCCAGGATCAGGACCGTGTCGTCCGTGGCGCCGGCGTCCGGGAGGAGTTCGGCGAGGATGCGGTCCGCGGCGTCCTCCAGGGAGTCGACGGGGGCGGCGAGCCGGCTGCGGAGGACGTCGATGCCGGTGTCGATGTCCTGCCCGCGGGCCTCGACGAGGCCGTCGGTGTAGAGGGCGAGGACGGCGCCCTCGGGGAGGTCGACGGTGATCGCCCGGTACGGGACGCTGCCCACGCCCAGGGGGATGCCGAGGCCCTCGCCGATCGCCCGCACCGTGCCGTCCGGGGCACGGTACAGGGGCGGCAGGTGGCCCGCGTTGGCGATCCGGGCGCTGCCCGTGTTGGGGTCGTAGTCGAGGAACAGGCAGGTCGCCCACTCGATGCCCGCCTCCTGGGCGCAGTCGTCGAGTTCGGTGAGGAGGGCCGCCGGGTCGTCGGAGGTGTGCCGTGCCAGGGTCTTGGCGGTGATCCGCAGCCGCCCCATGGCCGCGGCGGCGAGCACTCCGTGCCCCATGACGTCGCCGACGACGAGGGCCACCCGGCCACCGGGCAGGGCGATGGCGTCGTACCAGTCGCCGCCGACCTCGGTGACACGGCTGCCCGGGAGGTAGCGGTGGGCGATGTCGACGTACGGGCCGGCGGCCGGGGCGCTGGGCAGCAGGGCGCGCTGGAGGGTGAGCGCGATGTCCTGGATCCTGCCGTACAGGCGGGCGTTGTCCAAGCAGAGGGCGGCCCTGGAGGCGAGTTCGCCGGCGAGGCGGAGGTCTTCCGGGGCGAAGGCCGGCCGGCGGGCGGACCGGCCGAACATGGCGATGCCCTGCACGGTGCCTCGTGCGATGAGCGGTGCGATGAGGATGTCGGCGAAGCCGCTGTCCAGCAGCAGCCGGGCGCGTTGTTCGTGGGAGACGGTGCGGGCGAGGAACTCCGCGTCGACGGGGACGGACAGGGGGCGGCCGGTGCTCAGCATTTCGTGGATGCTGGAGCCGGGCGGGTAGACGACCCGCTCCAGGCCTGCGAGGAGTTCGTCGGCGGCGGGGGCGTCGAGGACGGTGCCCGAGGCGATCCGCCGGGTGATGAGCGGCAGCTGCGGGTCGAAGTCCTCGGTCTCGTCGATCCATTCCACGAGTTCGACGACGCAGCCGTCCCCGAAGTCCGGCACGGCCGCCTGCACCAGCTCGTGCGCGGTGACGTCGAGGTCGAGGGTGGTGCCGATGCTGGCCGCGGCCCGGTCGAGGAGGGCGAGGCGCTGCCGGGCGGCGCTGGCTTCGAGGATGGCCCGTTCCCGGTCCGTGACGTCGACCATGAGGCCGCCCACGCCCCGCCGGGTGTCCCCGGCACCGCTGAGCGGGAAGAAGCTGACCGAGCGGACCTGGTCGAGGTCCGGGCGGCCCGCCGTGCGCAGGCCGACGAGGGCGCC
This sequence comes from Streptomyces sp. NPDC059851, assembly GCF_042732005.1. Lineage (NCBI taxonomy): Bacteria > Bacillati > Actinomycetota > Actinomycetes > Kitasatosporales > Streptomycetaceae > Streptomyces > Streptomyces sp. NPDC059851. Next base: position 3,463 of record NZ_JBHWJJ010000180.1, read on the forward strand.
TACGACGGTGAGGCCGCCGCGGGCGACGGACCGCAGCATCCGCTGGTACTCGCCGCCGTCCGAGGTGATCATGATGTCGTCGACGGGGCGCCCGAGGTGGTCGGCGAGGGAGATGCCGTCCATGTCGGCCAGGGCCTGGTTGAGGTGGACGTAGTGCAGGTTCTCGTCGAGCATGACCAGGCCGATCGGGCAGGTCTTGAAGAGGGTGTCGAGGAAGACGAGGTTGGTTTTGACCCGGTCGAGGTCCGCCCCCCGGGCCGCCAGGCACAGGACGACGACGGCGCCCGTGGGGCCGGTCAGCGGGAATCCCCTGAACCCGCAGTCGAAGACGGTGTCGTCCCGGTGCAGCGCGGGCATCCGTACCCGCCAGTATCCGAGGGCGCGGGCCCGCTCGACGAGCCGCGCCGCGCCGCCCGGCTCGCCCGGGGACGGCGGTGGGAAGAGGTCCGCGGCGGGCCGGGCCAGCACGGTGTCCGCGGGGTGGCCGAAGAGGCCCTGCGCTCCGGGGCCCCAGTAGCAGATCCGCTCGTCGCCGTCGATGCCGAAGACGGCCACGGCCACGTCCTCCAGCAGCGCCCCGGGTTCGGAACGGAGCGGGCCGGGGTCCTGCTCGCCCCCCAGCCGGGCCGCTGGCATCACCTGGCCCCCTTCCGGGCCCGCACGGCAGGTCGCGGGCCGACTCCTCAATTCTGCGCGTCCTGCGTGCCGAGGACACCACCGGAGGCGGAGCGTGGCCGAAGTGCGACGGGCGGTGACCGGCGGCGGGTTGCCCCGGACGGTACGGGCGGGCAGGCCGGGGGCGGTTTCCCGCTCGCGGGCTGCCGACGGGCGACGGGAAACCCGTCGACCTCCCCCGGCCGCGCGTCCAGGCTGGTCCCGTCAGCAATCGGCAACCAGTACGAACGCACCCCATGGGGGAGACACGATGCGCACCCTGTTCCGCAGTGCCGCCGCCCTCGCCACCGCCACCGCGGCCGTCCTGGCCCTGGGCGGTGCGGCCGACGCCAAGCCCGCCGACGAGTGGGCGGGCTGCCCCTACGGGTCGGTCTGCATCTACCCGGAGAACCAGAACCCGGCCGTCAAGCCGACCCACGTCTTCACCCGCTACGGGGCCCACAACCTGAGCAACCAGTACGGCTACCACTGGGTCCTGAACAACCAGTACGGCGGAGCCACCGCGAGCCTGTGCACCGGTTCCAACGGGGTGGGCTGCGGCGCCCCGATCGGTGAGGGCCGGGGCGTCTACGCCAATCTCACGCCGATCAATTCCATAACCCTCAACCGACCCTAGCCGCAAGCGTGTTCGGGCAGCCCTGCGGATCCGCCGCCCGTCGGCCCCGCAGGGCTGCCCCGCCGTGCTGTTTTCCGCCACGCCGGACGCGACGCACCCCGGACCGTCCGGCCCCGGCTGTAGCCTGGGGCTGCCATCTCACGACCTGGGCGCACACTGCCATGGGGGATGCCGTGGGGGACCCGGACCCTGACCGCGGACGGAACAGCACCGACCAGCCCGACACGTCCGCAGCAGCGCAGACGCCCGTACCGGCGGCTGCCGACGACGGCGGCGCAGCGGCGGCGTTCCCGGCGCAGCTGCGCCGGCTGCGCGTGGAACGGGGCCTGTCGTTGGCGGGCCTGGCCCGTCAGACCCACTACAGCAAGGGCTACCTCAGCAAGATCGAGACCGGTGCCAAGCGGGTCACCGTGGACGTGGCGCTGCGCTGCGACCGGGTGTTGGAGGCCGACGGAACGCTGCTGCGGCTGGCCCGGGAGGCGGAGGCGGCCGCGACCCGGGGCACCGCACCCGCCGCCACATCCGGTGCCGGCCGTGCCCCCGTCCCGGTGCCCGGGGCGGTCCCCGCGTCCGCGGGCGGTTCGCCGTCCGTCCCGCCGGCGGACGGGGAGTGCCCGTACCGGGGCCTGGCGTCCTTCACCGACCGGGACGCGGACCGGTTCTTCGGCCGGGAGCGTGCGACGGCCGCTCTCGTCGAGCGGGTCTTCGAGCGGATCGGCTGCGGCCCGCTGATGCTCGTGGGCCGGTCGGGCGCGGGCAAGTCCTCGCTGCTGAGCGCCGGTCTGGTGCCGGCGCTGCGGCGGCGCGGCGGGTTCCCGGCGGCCGGCGCCGAGTCCTGGCCGGTCGTACGGTTCACCCCGACCGCGCACCCCCTGCAGGAACTGCTGGACTGCACGGCGAAGGTGTTGGGCGGCGGACTCGGCATCACTTCGCAGGAGTTGGCCGAGCGGCCCGAGCGACTCCTGGAGGCGGTGGGGCAGCGGGGGCGTACGGTACGACCGGTACTGCTCGTCGACCAGTTCGAAGAGGTTTTCACCCTCTGCGGTGACGAGGAGGAGCGGTACGCCTTCGTCCGCGTGCTGTGCGCCCTGGCCACGACCCGCCCGGAGCCCGAACCCTACGGACCAGGATCCCGGCTGGTGCACGAACCGGACCCCGAGCACGCGCCCGGGCCCGCGCCGCTCCCGGAGGCGGGAGCGGGGCCGCAGGCGGGGCCGGAGGAGGGGGCGGCTCGGCACGACGCCGCCGTCGTGGTCCTCGGCCTGCGCGCCGACTTCACCGGCAGCTGCCTGGACCTCCCCGAGCTCGCCGCGGTCTTCACCGACGGGCTGTTCGTCCTGCCGCCCATGTCCGTGGCCGAGCTGAAGGAGGCCGTCGCCCGCCCGGCGGAACGCGCCGGGCTCGCCCTCGAACCCGGCCTGGTGCCCCTGCTGCTGCGGGACGCCGGCGTACTGCGCGACGGCCTCGCCGACGCGGCCGAGGCCGGGCGGGCCGCAGCCCCCTCCGGTGCGCTGCCGTTGGTGTCGCACGCGCTGCTGGCCACGTGGCAGCGCCGCGAGGGAGCGGTGCTGACCGTCGCCGGGTACGAACACACCGGCGGCATCCAAGGGGCCGTGGCCCAGACCGCCGAAAGCGTCTTCGCCCGGCTGTACCCGGCCGAGCAGCGGATGGTGCGCCGGATCCTGCTGGCCCTGGTCCATGTCGCCGACGGCACCGGGGCGACCCGCCGCCGGACGGGCCGGGTGGCACTGCTGGAGCAGTTCGCGGACGCCGCGGCGCCGGCCGCACGGGCGTTGGACGCCTTCGTCCGGGCCCGGCTCGTCACGGCGGACCGGGACACCGTGGAGATCGCCCACGAGGCCCTGCTGCACGCCTGGCCCCGCCTGCACGGCTGGATCCACGCCGACCGGGACGGCCTGGTGATCCACCGTCAGCTGGCCGAGGCCGCCGTCGAGTGGGAGCGCGAGGGGCGCGACCCGTCCGTGCTGCACCGCGGGACCCGCCTGGAGGCCGCCCGGTCCTTTGCCGATGAGCTCGACGGCAGGAGCCGGCTCACCCCGCTGGAGGCGGAGTTCCTGCGCGCGAGCACGGCCGCCGAGGACGCCCGGCGTACGCAGGCCCGGCGCCAGGTCCGGCGTCGACAGCGGATGCTGGCGCTGCTGCTGGTGCTGCTGGTGCTGGCCGTGAGCGCGGGCGGGGTCGCCTACCGGCAGCGGGGACAGGCCCTCGCCCAGGAACGCGCGGCCCGGTCGCACGCGCTCGCCGCGGAGTCGGCCTCACTGGCGGCGGGCCGGCCCGAGGCGTCGATGCGGCTCGCCGAGGAGGCGTACCGCACGAAGGTGACCCCGCAGGCGCGCGGCGCACTGCTGAGCACCCAGTCGCAGCCCTTCCTCGCCCGGTTCGCCGGGCACAGCGGCCCGGTCAACGCCGCGGCCTTCGCCCCGGGCGGCCGGCTGCTCGCGACGGCCGGCTCCGACGGGAAGGTGCTGCTGCGCCGGGTCTCCGACCGGCGGACCACCGCGACGCTGACCATGCCCGGGCGGGTCCGCTCGGTCGCCTTCAGTCCGGACGGCCGGGCCCTCGCGGCGACTTCCACCGAGGGCCCCGTACGGCTGTGGGACACCGCGGGGCGCCTGACGGCCGAGCTCCCGGCGGAGACGGCGGGCGCCCGGGCCGTGGCCTTCTCCCCCGACGGGCGCACCCTCGCCGTGGCGGCCGCCGACGGCACGGTACAACTGCGTGATCCGGCGGGCGGGGCGGCCGAGCCGCGGGTCCTGACCGGGCACACGGGGAGGGTGGAGGCGCTGGCGTACGCGCCGGACGGCCGGACCCTGGCCTCGGCCGGCGCCGACCAGACGGTGCGGCTGTGGGACACGTCCGACGACGCCCGTCCGCCCGCGGTGCTGCGCGGGCACACGGGCGGCCTGCTGGGGGTGGCGTTCGCCCCGGACGGCCGCAGCGTGGCGAGCGGCGGCAGCGACCGTACGGTGCGGGTGTGGGACGTGGCCGAACGGAGGGCGACCGCGACGCTGACCGGGCACAGCGACGACGTCAACGCCGTCGCCTACACCCCGGACGGCACGACCGTCGTCAGTGCCGGCGGCGACGGGGCCACCCGGCTGTGGGACGTGCGCAGTGGCCGCCCGACGGCCACGCTGTCGGGGCACACCGACTACGTGCTCGCGCTCGCCGTGGACTCCGCGGGAGCGACGCTGGCCACGGCCTCCTTCGACCAGTCCGTGGTGCTGTGGGACCTGCGCGGTCCGGTCCTGGCCCCCCGGCCCTTCGCCGAGGTCTGGCACGCCGCGTACAGCCCGGACGGGAAGCTGCTGGCCACCGCGGACGGGGACCACACGGTGCGGCTGTGGGACGTGGCCGGACGGCGGGTGGCAGCGGTGTTCGAAGGGCATGCGGAGGCCGTGTACGCGGTGGCCTTCGCCCCGGACGGGCGCACCCTGGCCTCGGCCGGCTCCGACGGCACGGTCCGGTTGTGGGACGCAGCCGCGCGCACGCCGCTCGCCACGCTGACCGGCCACGCCGGCACCGTGTACGCGGTGGCGTTCGCCCCGGACGGGCGCACCCTCGCCTCGGCGGCGTCCGACCGCACGGTCCGCCTGTGGGACGTTCCGGGGCGGGCGCCCCTGGCCACGCTCACCGGCCATACGGACTTCGCCAATGACGTCGTGTTCAGCCCGGACGGGCGCATCCTCGCCAGCGCGGGGGACGATCTGACGGTCCGGTTGTGGGACGTGGCCGGCCGGGCACCGCTGGCCACCCTCACGGGGCACGCGGGCGCGGTCCGGGCCGTGGCCTTCGCCCCGGACGGGCGGACCCTGGCGAGCAGCGGCAACGACGGTACCGTCCGCCTGTGGGACGTGCGGCGGCACGCGGTCACGGCGGTGCTGTCCGGACACGTCGGCGCGGCCCGGGGCGTCGCGTTCTCCCCCGACGGCCGCACCCTGGCCAGCAGCGGCAACGACCGCACGGTCCGGCTGTGGGACGTGCCCGGCCGGCGGCCGTGGGCCGCCCTGACGGGTCATTCGAACGCGGTGTGGGGCGTGGCGTTCTCGCCCGACGGGCGGACGGTGGCCAGCAGCAGCACCGACGGCACGGTACGGCTGTGGAACCCGGATCCGGCGGCCAGGCTGGCGGCCGTCTGCCGGCTCGGCGCGGCCCGCGGGCCCTCCGACAGCCCGCCGAACAGCCAGCCCGACAACCAGCCCGACAACCAGCCCGTCGGATCGTCCGACCATCCGTCAGACGGACCGTCCGATGACCCGTCGGTCCCGCGGGAGGCAGCGGCGCACTGCGCCGGAGAGCCCTGACCGACAGGGGTTTCCCGGGGGTTTCCCGTTGCCCGTCCGGGTGGGGTGACGTCCGGATCTCGACGCCGCGGGCGCCGGGCCAGCAGGCTCGTGCCGTACCCACCGCAGCAAGAGAAACGGGGTCCCGCATGCTCCGCCGGTCCGCTCCCCTCGGCACGCTCCTCGCGCTCCTGGCCTTCCTCCTGTGGGCGCCCGGCCCGACCCCGGCGGCCGCCGACACCTCCTGCCGGGTCCTGGCTCCCGGCGCCTCCGCCGAGGCCGAACGGGCGGTCGCCGCCGCCTGCGAGCAGGTCGCGGCCGGCGTCTGGTACACCTGGGGCGGTGGTCACGGCCCGGAGCCGGGTGCCACGTACGGCCAGGTGGACCCCACCGACCCGGCCAGCGAGCACGATCCCGAACGGCTCGGCTTCGACTGCTCGGGCCTGGTCCGGTACGCGTATGCGCGGGCCACCGGATCGGACGTCCTGAACGGCACCGCCTCCACCCAGTACTACACCCACCGCGCGGCCGAGCGCTTCAGGGCCGCCCAGGGCCTCGCGCCGCTCCTCCCCGGCGACCTGCTCGTGTGGGGGACCTCGCAGCACCTGCACCACATCGCCGTCTACTTGGGGGCGGGCCGGATGGCGGAGGCCAAGCAGTCCGGCACCAAGCTGATGGTCAGTGACGTCCGGCTGTCCGGCGACTACTACGGGGCGGTGCGCGTCAACCCCGGACCCGTGACGGGGTCCCTCTTCCGGACGTGGGGCACCGGTGTCTGGACCAAGGCCCTCCCGTCCACCTCGGCCGCCCGCGTCTACGCCTTCCCCGGACCGACGACGGTCCGCGTCCAGTGCCAGAAGCACGCCGAAAAGGTGACCTCGGACGGCTACACCAACGACGCCTGGTCCTACCTGCCCGACTACGAGGCGTGGATGACGAACATCTACGTCCAGGGGCCCGCATGGCTGGAAGGCGTGCCCACCTGCACCTTCTGACGCGTTGCGGTGCCCGGCCCGCCCACGGGCAGGCCGTACGCTCCCCCTTCTCCCCCATGTTCCCCCCTCACCCCTCCTACCTCCCCTCCCCTCTCCGCATCCAGCCGAGGAGCACCGTGCGCCTGCCCGCCCACCGCCGTCTGACCATCGGCGCCGCCCTACTGGCCGCAGTGGCCGCTGTAGCGCCGGCCGCCACCGCCCACGCCGCCGTCGTGACCGGTCCGGTCGTGACACCGGCCGGGGTTTCCGCCGCCCCGCCGCCGAGGCCCGATCTCGATGCGCTCGTAGGGGCGTTGCGCAACACGACGGCGGCCGGCGCGCCCGGGGCCGTGGCCCGCTTCACCGGAGGGGGCCGGCCCGTGGCCAGGGCGGTCGGGGTGCGGGACCGGGCCAGCGGGGCGGCCATGGATCCCCGCGCACGCTTCCGGATCGGCAGCGTCACCAAGACGTTCTCGGCGGTCGTCCTGCTCCAGCTGGCGGCCGAAGGGCGGCTGGGCCTGGACGACCCGGTCGAGCGGCATCTGCCCGGGCTGCTGCCCGACGGGGACCGGATCACGGTGCGCCACCTGCTGTCCCACCGCAGCGGGCTGGCCGACTACACGGACGCCATGTTCGAGCACACCGTGCCCGGCTTCGAGGCCGTTCGCAACAGGGTCTTCACCCCGAGGGAGCTCGTCGGCCTCTCCCTGCGCGAGCCGCGCACCACGCAGCCGGGGGCGGCGTACGCGTACTCGAACACCAACTTCGTGATCGTCGGCATGCTCATCGAGAAGGCCACCGGGAAGGGGCTGGCACAGGAGTACGAACGCCGCATCATCAAGCCGCTGGGACTGGACCACACGGCGTACGTGCACCCGGCCGCGTCCGTCCCCGGGCGGCACGTCCGCGGCTACCTCCACCCCGACGGGGCTGGGGCGCCGCTGGTGGACTCCACCGAGCAGACGGCGTCCTGGGCACAGGCCGCCGGGGCGATGATCTCCGACCCGGCCGATCTGACCACCTTCATGTCCGCGCTGCTCGGGGGCCGGCTGCTGCCGCCGCGCATGCTGGACGCGATGCTCGCGATGAGCCCGACCGACACCGCGGGAACCCGGTTCTACGGGCTCGGGCTGCGGCGCTACGACCTGACCTGCGGAGTGCAGGTGTACGGCCACACGGGAACGGTGCAGGGCTACTACACGTACGCCTTCGCCACCCGTGACGGGCGGCGTGCGCTGGCCGCCATGGCGAACACCTCGAACCGGGGCGGGGCCAACACCGCGCTGGGCGGCTCCCTGGAGGCCGTCTTCTGCGGCGGGAAGTCGGCCTCCGCTGCCGTGGGCCGCGGCTTCGGGGCTACGCCGAGGCCCGCTCCGGCGGACGCGGACCTGCCGGAGCGCGGCTGACGCGGCGGCGCCCCGCCCCGGGTTCCATCGACCGGCGCTCCCACGGGGGTGGGGCGCCGGCCGGGTGTGCTCAGACGAGGCGGTGGCGGCGGCGCAGGAGGACGGCCGTCAGCGTGACGAAGGCCGCGGCGAGGACCAGGTAGACGGCCGTGTCGATGGCCTGGAAGGTCCAGAAGTCGGAGCTGGGGTACACCTTGTGGACCCGGCCGACGAAGTGGTGCTCCGCCATGCAGGCGCGCAGCTCGTCACCGGAGAACAGGCAGTTCTCCAACGGGTGCTGGGCGCCGTCGGGCGTCAGGTAGCGGTAGCCCGCGGACCAGGCGCTGCCGATGGGCTGCTTGGGGGTCATCCCGGGGGTGATCCGGTCCACCGGGGTGACGAAGTCGCGGCGGAAGAAGGTGAGGGCGGCGGCCAGGCCCAGGACCGCACTGCCCGTGATGACCATGGCCGGGACGGTGCGGCGCACCAGCAGCCCGATGGCGGTGCCGGCGGCCAGCGCGCACAAGGCGCCGGCGACGGCGGAGGGGCCGGAGGCGTTGAGGACGTACGGGTCGTACCAGTAGACGCCGGCCAGGACGTTCGCTATCGGCTCCCACCACCAGGCGATCAGCGCGGCGAGGGCGGTGGAGATGACGACGGTGCAGAGCGCGGCGAGGCCGAACCGGGCGGCGAACCAGCTACGGACGCCGACGCCCTGGGTGAGGGCCAGTTTGACGGTGCCGCGCTCGATCTCCCGGCCGATCAGGGGGGCGCCCCAGAACATGCCGATGGCGGAGGGGACGAGCAGTCCGATGCCGCCGAGCACCCGGATCTCCGGGCTCTGCTCGAACACGGCCAGTTGGACCTGGGGTTGGCAATCGCCGTTCCAGCCCTTGCACTCGGTGAGGTCGTAGCCGGCGACGGCGTCCATCAGGTCCGCGCGCCGCAGGGCGGCCCAGGCCGTGCAGGCGGCGACGAGCAGGAGCCCGGCGAGGACGAGCAGGCGCTGCTGGCGCCAGGCGAGCCATAGGGACCCGGTCATGCTGCGGCCTCCGTTTCCTCGACGGCCGCGGTCGGCGCGGTCGGCGCGGCTGTCGGTGGGGCGGAGCGCAGATGGGCGAGGAGGAGCTCCTCGAGGGACGGGGTCGCGGTGATCCACCGATCGTCGGCGCCGGCCGGGAGGGCGGCACCGGGGGCGTTGCGGACCACGGCGGTGAGGTGTCGGCCGGTGGTCGTGGTGTGGACGACGGCGTCGCGGTCGGCCCCCCGGGGCAGGCCGTCCGCGGTGGTGGGGTCGGCGAGGCCGGTGAGCCGGGTGTAGGCCTCCCGGAGGTCCTGGGTGTCACCCGCGAGACGGATCCGACCCTGCTGCAGGAGGAGGACGTGGTCGCAGACGTTCTCCAGTTCGGGGAGCACGTGCGAGGAGATCACCACGGTGAGGCCGCGGTCGGCGACCTCGGCCATGAGCAGGCCCATCGCCTCGTGGCGGACCAGCGGGTCGAGGTCGGCGAGCGGCTCGTCCAGCAGGAGGAGGTCGGCCTGTTTGCCCATCGTCAGCGCCAGGGCCACCCGGGTGCGCTGGCCGCCGGAGAGGCTGCCGACCCGGGCGTCCAGGGGGACGTCGCCGGCGCGCACGATCCGCTCGGCCTTCGCCAGGTCGAAGCGGCGGTCCAGCCGGCGGCCCAGGGAAAGCGTGTCGGCGACGGTGAACTGCGGGTAGAGCGGCTTGTCCTGGGCGAGATAGGCCGTACGGTTGCGGGCCTCGCGGCTGCCGGGGGCGGCGCCGAAGACGCGTATGGTGCCGGCGGCGGGCCGCAGTAGACCGGTCATCAGGTGGAACAGGGTGGTCTTCCCGGCCCCGTTGGGGCCGACCAGCGCGGCGATACGGCCCGGCGGCAGTTCGAACTCGCAGCCGTTCAGGGCCTTCTTCCCCCGGAAGTCGTGCTCGATCGCCGTTGCCCGGAGCGCCGCGGGGGCGGTCGGGTCGTTCACGTGGTGTCCTCTCGTCACGGTGCGTCCTCGCCGGGTCGGGGCGCGGACGCCGGTGCCGTCGTCTCGGTGAGTGCCGCCTCGACGAGCGCGAGGATGTCGGCGCGCCCCAGTCCTGCTTCCCGTGCCCTCGCCATCCAGACGAGGAGGTCGGCGCGCAGCGGCGAGTCGGCCGCCGCTTCCGGGCGCGACAGCGAGCGGGTGACGAACGTGCCCCGTCCGGGGCGGGGTTCGACGAGCCCTTCGCGCTCCAGTTCGCGGTAGGCCTTCAGCACCGTGTTGGGGTTGATCGCGGTGGCCTCGACGACGGCCCTGGCGGTCGGCAGTCGGTCCCCCGGTTCCAGGACGCCCAGTCTGAGTGCCTGTTTGACCTGGTTGACGAGCTGTAGGTACGTCGCGACACCGCTGTGCCGGTCCACCTGGAACTCGATCATCTCTGCCTCACCACCATTCCACTAATGTGTTAGTGGAATGGTGCAACCATGGGTCGGGGAAGGTCAAGCCGACGGGTCGCCGGCCGCCGTGATGGCCCGGATCCGTTCACTGAAGTCCGGTACGGGCAAGGGGAGTTCGAGGTCGTCGTCGACATAGCGGACCGCAGCGGAGACGTACTCCATGACGGCGTCGACCGTCGCCCGACCGTCGGGGGGCGCGCCCCCCCCCCCGGGGGCCCGCCGGGGTGGGGCCGGGGGGCGGGCCCGGGGGGCCGGGGGGCGCGGGGGGGGGGGGGGCGGGCGGGGCGCCCGCCGGCC
>NZ_JBHWJJ010000181.1:0-13422 GCF_042732005.1 Streptomyces sp. NPDC059851
GTCCGGCGCCGTCCGGACGGCGCCGGACACGCACCGGTGAACAGGTGGGACGCCGCCGGACTGTCCGGGACAGCCCGTCCGCTTGCCCGCCCCGTCGGCCCGCGGCAAAGCTGGGCGGCGCCCGGCCCCGGCGTGATCGAGCCGGCGGCATGCGGCTTCCACGGGCCCCTGCCCGGGAAACTCACCGACAGCAAAGGAGACACCTGTGCGTGCACGACTGCTGTTCACCGGTCTTGCCCTGACGGCCGCCGTACTGGCGGGCGGAGCCACCGCACACGCCACCCCCCTGCCCTCCCAGGCCGGCCCCGCAGCGGAGGAAGCGGCGGAGACCGCCCGGGGCCGCTGGGTACGTGAGGGCGTCTACTCGGAGTCGACCTGTTACTCGCTGGTGGCCTCCTATGCGGGCCCGGCATATTGCACCCCGGCCTCCGGCAAGAACCGGTTCGCCCTCTACATCTGGGTCGAGGACAGCGACCGGTAGAGCCTCGGAGTCCTGGGCTCCGGCCGGTCCACCGGGGGAAGCGACGAAGTCGCACGGGGCCGGCCCACCGTTCGGGTCCTCCACCCGCACCGTTCTCGTCGCCGGGGCCACGGCCTCGGCGACGAGAACGGCACCGGGCCCGGGCGTACGGCACGGCCCGCAAGCCCACGTGCCTCAAGGACGCCCGGCGGTTCGTCGTCGGAGGGCAGGGCGTGCGCGTCCTCAGTAGGCGGTCCGATCCGTCAGGTAGAGGCGGTTGACGAACGGCGGTTCTCGGCCCTGTTCCCGGGGGTCACCACCCCCAGCGGGCCAGTTGGCACGCCCGGTCAGCGTGCGCCGGCTGGATGCCGTCTCGGACCAGCCTCTCCACACATTCCTGCGCAGCGTTGCCGACCTGGGATTCGCCCCTCGAGCAGTGGAGACCCTGGAAGGGGGTGAAGTAGCCCAGGCTCCGGAGATAGTCGTCGCAGTGTCGGGCCGCGGCCTGGGCCGGGGCCGCGGTGACCACCGCGCCGCCGATCAGGGCGGTGGCTGCCAGAACGGCTGACACGGATGCTCCGACGACTCGTCGGGTCAGACCGGTGACGGGTGTCATGGGCTCTGCCTCTTCTCTCATGAAAAACGACCACTTGTCCGGTACCGAGGTCGAAGGTAGCGAGCCCCGCTGGTTGCACGGCACCCACCAATTCAGGGGGGTGGCGGTCAGGAGGTTCCTGACACCGTCGGGTATCCGTGCGGTCAACCGGTCAGCGCGGCGACGTACCGGCCGGCGGCGTGGCGGGGGTACCCCTGAGCTTGCTCTGCAACTCCGCGTTGAGCCTCGCCCGTTCCGGGTCGCCCGCCGAGTAGTCGATCTCGCAGGGCGTGACCTTCGAGGTCTCCTTCACACCGGCCCCGACTTGCCCCCGGGGGTCCGCCGGCTTCGAGAACACGAGGGTGTACCCCGGAGGGACCGTCTTCGAGTTGATCTTCAACGTGGACGGCTCCCGGCCCCTGCCGCGCAACTCGGCCTCGGGATCGGCCTGCGGACCGCGGTACCCGCCGCCCACGTGCGGGCACTCCGCCTTGGCCTTCTTTTCGGTCACCGCGACGTTGACCCCCTGCGTCTGGAGCCTGCGCACCAGTTCGGGCAGTTCGTCGACCGTGGGCACGGGAACCCGGATCGTGTCGGCGGGCTCCCCCGTAGGTGCGCCGGAGCCCGATTTCAGCAGCTCCTCCAGACCTTCCGAGTGGTCGACCGCACAGGACGGGACCTTCGAGGTCTCGATCACGCCGACACCGATCCCCTTCTCGCCCAACGGGTGGTACTCCGCCCACTCGAACGCGAGCGAGTGGCCGGGCGGCACCGTCTTCGCGTCGACCTTGAAGACGAAGCCGTCGGTGGATTCCTGGAGGACCTCCGCTTCGCGATCGGTCTGCGGGCCGCGGTACCCCCCGCCGGGCGCGGAGCACTGCGACGGAGGCCGCTTGGGAACCAGCGCCGCGGGAACACCCAGCTTCTTCAAGGCGTCCACGAGCGCCGGGATCTCGCCCGGCTCCGGCATCTTGAACCGCAGCGAGCCGTCCGGATCCTTCCTGATCTCGGGCGCCCCGGCGGGGCCGTCGGCCGGCCGGGTGCCGTTGTGGGTGCTCCCCGGTAGGGCCATTACGGCGACGACCGCGGCCGTCGCGACACCCACGGCGAGCGGGACGCCGTAGCGGCGGACGCGGGTCGGGGTGGGAGCCGGCGCCACCTCTGGCAGCCGGGCCAGCAACGCCGCCCTGAGCCGCTCCTCGAACGCGCGGGGCCTGTTGGTCATCGGATCGCCTCCAGCTCGGGCTTGGTCGAGGGGACCGGCGCCAGCAGGGCGCGGCGGGCGCGGTGCAGGCGGACCCGTACCGTCGCTTGGGTGACGCCGAGGGCCTGCGCGGCCTCGGCCGGGGTGAGCTCGTCGATCACAACCAGGTCGAGCGCGGCCCGCAATGGCTCGGACAGCGCCGCGTGGCGCTCGGCCACGGCCCTGAACGCCCTTTGGGCGTCGATACGTTCCTCCAGCGCGGCCACGTCCTCGTCGTCGAGCAGCCTGCGCCCGCTGAGCCGCGCCAGCGCCCCGTTCTCACGCGCCTGCCCACGGGCGTGGCCCGCCAGGACGTTGCGGGCGATCCCGAACAGCCAAGCGACCGTCACTCCCCTGCGGTGCCGGTAGCTGCCTGCCGAGCCCATGGCCGCCAGGAAGATGTCCGCCGTCAAGTCCGCCGCCAGGTGGGCGTCGGCGACCCGGCGCGTGACGAAGCCGAGGACGGCGTCGACGTGTTCCTCGTAGAACGCCCCGAAACCCTCGGGCGTCGTGAGATCCGGCGGTCCGGTCTCGTGTCGTGGGCTACGCACCCGGCTTCCTCCCTGAGGGGGGGGACCCGATCGGCCCCCTTCACCCAGTACTTGGTCGAAGCACCGTCGAGCGTTTCATCGGGCCCACACGCACCCCACCGCAACACCGGCCGGGCGGTACGACGGATCCGTGCCGGGATCAGGGGGTGGAGACGAGGGCGGGGACGGGGGCGGGCCAGGGAACGTCGGTGGCCACTGCGGCGGTGTAGTCGACGCCCGGCACGGAGAATCCGTACAGGCGCTGGACTTCGGCGTGGAACCAGTCGAGGTCGGCGAGACCGGCGACGGTGTCCGTCGTGGCGGCCTCCCAGCGTTCGGCGACGGCCGTCTGGACGTCGTCACTGAGTTCCCAGGTGTCGAGGCGGATCCGGCCTTCGTCGTCCAGGGCGAGCGGAGCGGCACCGGTGAGCTGGTCCCACAGGGCGGCGAGCTGATGTACCGGCGGGACCAGGTCCTTTCCGAGGACGCCGCGCAGCAGGCCGATGTACAGGGCGATGCCGGGAATGGCGGTGGAGGACTGGGTGACGGCGGCGCCGTTGACGGAGGTCACGGCCCGCCCGCCCACCGTTTCGCGGAGCTTGTCGTTCAGGGTGCGGGCGGTGGCTTCCAGGTGGGCCTTGGCCGCGCCGATGGTGCCCTCGCGGTAGATCGCCGCTGTCAGCGGCGATCCGATGTACGACAGTGCAGCGGTGGCGAAGCCCTCGCCGAGCAGGCGGCGGCCAGCCAGGTGGTCGATCCAGCGTTCCCAGTCGGCACCCCCCATCACGGCCACGGTCTGCTCGACGTCATCGCCCTCGGCGGGCCCGGTCTCCACCTCGCGCACCTCCGGAAGGCCCTGGTCGTCGAAGACGAGGGTCTTGGTGCGGTTCGCCCGGCCGATCGGCTTGAGTACGGAGGCGTACGCGGTACCGGTGTCCGGGTCGGTGCGCCGGGGCGCGGCCACCGAGTAGATCAGGTAGTCCAGCCTGCCGCCGAAACGCTGCTCGATGAGGTCGGCGACCTGGTCCTTCGTCGAGTCGGAGAACGCGTCGCCGTTGAGGAAGACCAGATCGCGTCCGGCGGTGCGGGCGATGTCGGCGGTGGCGGCGGTGCGGTACCAGCCCGCCGTGGCGGTGCGCCGTTCGGTGGGGGCCTTCTCGAAGGAGACCATGATGCCGCGGATCCCGGCGCGCTTGAGTCCGGCGACCGTGGCCGCCAGGCCGTATCCGGCCGAAGAGCCGATGACCAGAGCCACCGGGCCGGCACCGTCCGGCGCGGTGGCAGAGTCGGGGCATGCCCGCCACATGTCGGCCACCAGCCGCGCGCAGCCCACGGGGTGGGAGTCGAGGAAGAGGAAACCCCGGTTGCGGGGTATGAGAACGCGCTCGCTCACGATTGCAGTCCTTGGATCGACCGGGCCGAAGACGCGGCGACCGGCCGGGCCACCGCGTCCTGCAAGTCTGCGACAGTACGGGCACGGGCCGTTGCCCCACCAGGGACAAGGATCATGAGTCGATCTTGGAGTGTTCCCCTACTTCCGGCTAGGGCGGGACGCAGCTGGGGGGACCGGGCACGTCCGGCCCGCACGGGTCGCCTTGCCGTGCCCGGTCGTCACGGTGCCCGGGCGGGTCAGCCCCCCGGGCACCGGCACCGTTACTGGTCGTGCAGGTAGAGCTGCGTCCAGTCGCTGTGGTCCTGGTGCCGAGGTACCTCCACGGAGGTGCTGGCCCAGTAGCCGGAGTTGCAGTTGGAGCCGTGGTAGTAGTCCACCTGCACGGTGCCCTTCCACCACCAGCCGCTGGCGTAGGTGGTCATGCCCTGACGGTTCCAGCAACGGCTGACCCACTGGCCGCTCTGGTCGGGGCCCGACAGGCGGAACGAATTCACCGTGCTCGAGGTGTCGAACAGCTTGATCTGCTGCCCGTTGGTACCGGCGGCCGCCGTACCGGCGCCGACGGCCAGGCAGGCCACGGCCATGCCCAGCGTGGCGACGGCCGTCACGGCCTTCCTGCGTATCTGCATGTTTCCCCCAAGGCGTGAAAGGCCCGTCGGTCGAGCGGGCCGATGCGAAGCCGCCCGCGCCTCCTGGAGGGGCTGCGGCTTCACCGCAGAAGCGGCGAGATGATCACGCTAACAAGCAGCAGGGGGTACCGGAGGTTTCATCCCGCACAGTCATGCGCCTCCGAGCGGTCGTCCGTGCACGGTCACAAGGCGTGCTTGCGGTGCCTGCCCTTCGCATGCGACGGGCGCGGGCGGCATGTCGCCTCGGCCCGGTGATTCTGCTCCGCGGCCCTGGGCCGTGGTGGACGTCGCTCGGCGGGGGGCCCGGGGTGGGCGGGTCTTCCGTCGGTGCGGCCCGCCCACCCCGGTGGTCACCCGGCTGCGACGATCTCGTTCACGAGCCACGCGCCGAGTTCTTCGGTCATGGCGGTGTGTCCCTCGTTGCGGCTGGCGCACTCGAAGGCGTCGAGTGCGCTGTGATCCGGTGTGATCGGGCGGTAGAGCGTCTGCGGGTCGTTGATGTCACCGGCGTCGACGGCGCTGATGCTGGGGATGAAGCAGGACGTGCCGATGACGTTCGGATCCACGGTGTTGCCGAGAAGACCCATGAGGAGGGCGGCCAGGCCGAAGCTGCCGGTGTCCCCCGCGGGGGACGGCACGGTGAACAGGCCGCCGGGAGCACCGTCGATGTCGGGCAGCCCGCTGGTGCGCACCAGTGTCGGCTCCTCGCCCGTCTTCTGCAGGCGTGCGACCACCTGGTCCCCCTGTGCCTGGGTCTTGAGCCAGGTGTCCTGCAGCGTTTCGCCGTTGCACTTCACCGCGATCGCGTCGGCCTGAACTCCGTTGCCGGTACCGGTGTCCACGCCGTTGGCCACACCGACCCGGCGGACGTTCCGCGGCCATCCCCCTACCTCGTCGAGCGCCCGGAGGAACGCCACCCGCTCCGGTGCCTGCACCGGGGTGTCGCCGACCTTTTCGATGTGCCAGCGTGCCATCTGCCGTGCGGCGGGGCTGTTGAGCAGCCCGGAGAACTGGCGCAGGACGGGGCCCACGCCGGGGGCATCTCCCCACTTGTCCGTCGCGAAGTGCGTGAAGGCCTGGAGGGCGATGGGGAACCAGGCGCCCTGGTGGGGGGAGTCGTAGGAGAAGTAGAGGGACGTCTCGTGGTCGGGGAGCGTGGGGTCCTGCTCCATCTTGGCCAGCGCGTAGCGGGTGACCAGGCCGCCCATGCTGAATCCGCCCACGGTCAGCTTCGCCGTGCCAACCCGCTCGGCGGTGGCCCGGCGGATGCAGTCGATGGCGGTGTCGGCGTTGGCCGTGATCGAGGCCGTCCGGTCGTTGTAGCCGAGGATGATCACGTCCCGTCCGGTCGCGTGGAGTTCGGAGACGAAGCGGTAGTCGCCGTTCTCCTCCAGGCCGTGCCACAGCTGGTCGAGGTTGCTCGACCCGCTGGAGAAGCCGTCGGAGAGGATGACGGGCCTGATGAGCTGCCTGCGGTTCAGCGGGCTGTAGTAGACCCAGGCCGTTCCGTTGGGGAGGGACCATTCGTCGTGCGGTTCCGGGGCGGGGGGATACGAGGAGCGGGCCCCCGGGGCGACCGGGCCCCAGACGTCAACGACGGATGCAGACATGAGCAGTTGACTCCTTGTGCAGGTCAGGGACTTCACCGACGTGACCGGTCTCGCCCGCGCAGCGCTGCGAGACCGTCAGCGCCGACAGCATAGTCACGGAGAGAGAAGTATCCACTACGCCGTGTAGCGGGCGGGTCGCCGGCTTGGTGCCACAGCGACCCGCGCGCCGGTCCACGGGCGCTCCGACGGGCTGACCGAGAACGCCGAGGGAAACGGCTGCGTACGGGCTCGAAGCCGACCGGGCGCGGGCATCGTCGATCCGCTCGGAAAACGCTGGTGATCTTTCACCTGCCTGCCGGTTATCCTGCCTCGTCGTGAACAGGCCAAGGAGGTCCCCACCATGACCGGCACCACGTCATCCTTCCCCGAGCGGATCGAACTCTCGGGAGAGGGGCTCGTCCTGCGCGACTGGGAGGAGGCCGATCTGGCCGCGATGCCCGAGCTGTTCGACCACCCCGACATCGCGTACTGGACGCCGATCGTGTCCCCCTTCGACGCCGCGGCCGCCCTCGCACGGCTGGACCGGGACCGGCAGCTGCGAGCGGCGGGCACGGCGATCCTGCTCGCGATCACCGTCGACGGCGGCGCACCGCTCGGCGAGGTGATGCTGCGGCGCGCCCCCGAGGGCACGGAAATCGGCTACGCGGTCGGCCCGGCGCACCGCGGTCAGGGACTGGCGGTCCGGGCCGTGCGGGTGATGGCCGCGTACGCCTTCGAGCAGCTGGGCGCGGAGCAGGTGATCCTGGAGCTGGAGGCCGAGAACGCGGCCAGCGTCGCCGTGGCCACCAAGGCGGGCTTCAGACTGCTCGAGGTGCCGCTGATCACGGGTGAGGAGAAGGGACGACCGTACCTCCTGCAGACCTGGGGCCTGGACCGCCCCTGACTCCCACCACGAGGCGCCGAGCGGCCAGGTTCCCCGGCCTCCCGCCGCCCGGTGCACTGCTGCACCGGTGCACCTGGAACGGCCACCCCGGCTCCGTCCAATTCAGCCGGCAGGAGAACGAGCCGTGCCGTCTGCGGCAGTGGTGACACCATGCGTTGTCATGGCAGATGACAGCACCAGTGCGTTTCGGGCGGGCCGGACGGGGCTCATCGTCCGGATCCCGGAGGCGGAGCCGTCCGTTCGCCGGTGGCGCGAACGGCTCGATCCCTCGGCCCAGGCCGGGGTTCCGGCCCACGTCACCGTGCTCTTCCCGTTCCTCGATGAGAGCCGAATGGATCCGCTCGTCCACTCTGCCCTCGCGGACGTGCTGGGCCGCCACCAGGCCTTTGACCTGCGGTTCGAGAGATGCGGACGGTTCCCGCACGTGCTGCATCTCGTCCCCGAGCCCGACACGCGGTTGCGACAGCTCACGGAGGCGGTCGCTGATCGTTGGCCGGAGGCTCCGCCTTACGGCGGCCGGTTCGCCGAGGTCGTGCCGCACCTGACCATCGCCCAAGGTCAGGAAGATGCCGCCTTGGCGGAGATCGAGGCCGACCTCGCCGGCAGGCTCCCGTTCACGGCTCACGTCTCGTCGGTTGAACTCATGGTGCACGACGGTGTGAAGTGGCGGGAACGGGCGTCTTTCGCACTCGGACGTTAGCCAGGGCTACGAGCGGCTGGTCAGCGTCACTCGCTCCAGTCGAGCGTGAACCGGCCGGTGGCCCCGTCGCGGCTGACGTTGCAGCGTCGGGGTGGCAGAGCGAACCTTTCTGCGGCCCATCCGGCGATCGCCGGAGCGAGGGCTGCCTCTGCATAGTCGACCTCAAGGATCTCCAGGGCCCGAACCGAGATCAGGACGTGGCCACTGGTCTCGATGCGTTCGATGTCGTCGGACACCTTGCCCAGGCCGACCCTCAACCAGGCGACTTCGCTCTCGTTGAGGGCCAGCGGGTTCCCGTAGAAGGCGTTCTTGACCTCGGAAGCGTCCAGCCAAACGCGGTTGCTGACGGGGACGCACGTGGTCGGTGGATTCGTCAGGCGGGTGGCCTCGGCTGCGATCCCGAGGAACAGCCCGAAGCCGCTCCTCTGGACTTTGTAGCGGTACGTTTCCATGATCCCTCGGTCGTTCGTTCGGGCCGCTACGGTCCGGGCCCGGGGTGTGCGTTCCGGACCGCTCGCCGAACGGCTGATCAGACGCCACCGGGGAGCACCGTCGCAGGGCGGCCGGTCGGGGGCGGGGTCCGACGGCGGCGCGGGACGCCTGCTGTCGCTGGCCGTGCACGGGTGGCCGCACGGGTTCCAGGGGGCAGGTCCGAAGCTGTCCGAAGCTGTCCGAAGCTGACGGAGGGTACCGACACCGCGGCCCGTACCGATCCTGATCCTGCAGGCCGCCCCCCTCCGCGGGTGGGGAGCGGGTGGGCGGGCCCGGGAGCGGTCGAGCGGCGGATTCCTTCGCCTCGGGGCGCAGGCGCGTACGAAGTTCCCGCGGGCCGACGTCTGCTCGCCGTGGACGGGGGGGCGGGGTCACGGGCTCTGGTCGCGTCCGTCCCGTGGGGCGAAGACCGCGAGGGCGTCGGCGTCGGTCGCGCGAGCGTTCAGGTAGTAGTCGGCCCACTCGGCGATGTCGGGGTAGGACGACTCCTGGCTGAGCCGGGTGACTGCGGCCCGGATGTCGAAGGCGGTGGTGCGGAGTTCGACGCCCGGGCCCAGGAGGGCCCAGTGCGCTCCGGTTCGCCCGTAGGGCATGCCGATGCTGCCGGGGTTGATCACGAGCCTGCCGTGGGCGAGGCGGACGAACGGCATGTGGGTGTGGCCGCAGACCACGGTGCGGAGGTCGTCATCCAGCCCGTCGAAGACTTCCTTCCAACGGTCGAGGCGGGAGTCGACGAGGACGACCTCCTCGTCGTCGCGAGGGGTGGCATGGCAGAACAGCACCTTTCCCAGGCCGTTCACGGACAGGGACAGCGACCGTGGTAGCGAGCTGAGGAGGTCGAGGTGGTCCTCGCGGAGCTGGGCGGCTGCCCAGGGAGCGATCGGAACCGGGGGCGTGTCGCGCTGCCCGCGACGGTGTTCGAGGAGTTCACGGTCGGCGTTGCCGCTGATCCAGACGACGCGGTCGCCGAGGCTGGTCAACAGGTCGAGAACCTGGGTGGGTTGCGGGCCGGCGGCGATGTCGCCGGTCAGTACGATGCGGTCCGCTGTGCTGACGTCTGGTTCGGCGAGCACTGCCTCCAGGGCCGGCAGGACTCCGTGGATGTCGGACAGGACGGCTACTCGATTCAGCATGGTCACCACTGTGGGGTCGAGGCGGCCGGGTGGTGCGGTCTTTCGCCCGACGCGTAGCGGAAGTGACGCCGCCTTCCACCTGGCAGAACGGTCAGAGCGGGACTCTTGACACGGACGGGAGAGGCGGTCAAGAGGTGTGTGGGGTCACCAGGCCGGATTCGTAGGCGAGGACCACGAGTTGGGCGCGGTCACGCGCGTGGAGTTTGGTCATGGCCCGGTTGACGTGGGTTTTCGCGGTCAGAGGGCTGATCACCATGCGGTCGGCGATCTCGTCGTTGGACAGCCCCCGCGCGACCAGGGCGACCGCCTCGCGCTCGCGGCTGGTCAGCTCCTCCAGTCCGGTGCTGGTGCCGGTGCCGTGGCCGGGGCTGGTGCCGGCGGGGAGTGGGTGGGCGATGTACCGGTTGATGAGCCTGCGCGTGATCGCGGGGGCGAGCAGGGCGTCGCCGCGGGCGGCGACGCGTACGGCGTGCAGGAAGTCCTCCGGTACGACGTCCTTGACCAGGAATCCGGCGGCGCCGGCGCGCAGGGCGTCGAGGACGTACTCGTCCATGCCGTAGTTGGTCAGGATGACGACGTGCACCCCGGTCAGGGCTGGGTCCGCGGCGATGCGCCGGGTGGTCTCGATGCCGTCGACGACCGGCATCCGGATGTCGATGAGCGCGACGTCGGGCAGGTGCTCCTTGGCGAGTGCCAGGCCCTCGCTGCCGTCGGCGGCCTCGGCCACCACCTCGATGTCGTCCTCCAGGTCGAGGAGGGCGCGGAATCCGCTGCGGATGAGGGGCTGGTCGTCGACCAGCAGGACACGGATCACGATGCCCGGTCCACGGGGAGTTCGGCCTCGACGGCGAAGCCGCCGCCGTCACGTGGGGCGGAGCGGAGCCGGCCGCCGAGGGCGGTGACGCGCTCACGCATGCCGAGCAGGCCGAGGCCGGGTGGTGGGGCCGTGGCTGGTGTCGCCGTGCCGTCATCGACGACGCGTATCGCGAGGGTGTGCGGACGGCAGTCGATCCGGACCGACACCGTGGTGGCATTCGCGTGCCGGGCCACGTTGGTGAGCGACTCCTGGACGATCCGGTAGACCGTCCGCTGAACCAGGGCGGGCACGTCGTGCCGCTGCCCCTCGACGGTGAGGGTCGCGTCCAGGCCGTACGTACGAACGCGCTCCACCAGCTCCGGGACGTCGTCGAGCCCGCGCGGCGGGGCCGTGTCGTCGTCGCGCAGCGCCTCGAGCGTGGCGCGCAGCTCCCGGCTCGCCTCGCGCCCGGCCTCCTGGATCGCCAGGAGAGAAGGCGGTACGTCCTCGCCCCGTCTGCGGGCCACGTGCACGGCCGCCTCCGCCTGCACCTTGATGACCGAGATCTGGTGGGTGAGCGAGTCGTGCAGCTCGCGGGCGATGCGGAGCCGTTCCTCGTCGGCGCGGCGACGAGCGGTCTCCTCGCGGGTGCGCTCGGCCTCGTCCGCCCGCCGTTCGGCCTGCCGCAGCGCCTCTCCCGCGGCGCCGGCAGCGATCAGCCAGGCGATTTCGAGGGCGCCCCGGGCCTGTGCGAACGCCTCGCCCGTGTCGTGCGGGCCCGCGGCAAGGGCCGCGAGCGGGAGCAGGGCCAGGACGACCACGCTCATGGCCACGGTGACGGCGCGGTGCCCCGCCCGTACGGCCGCGTACACGGCGAACAGGTACGCGACGGCGGGCACGTCGAAACCGGCCGCCTGGTAGCCCAGGGAGCACAACCCCGTGGCGCCCAGAACGGCGACCGGAGCCCGGCGCCGCGCGGCCAGCGCCAGCCCGCCGGCCACGAGGAGGGCGTACCCGAGGACGGCCCGACCGGTGGCGGAACCCTCCTGCGACAGCCCCGTGACCAGCAGCGCCGCTGCCACACCGACGGCGATGACGCCGTTCCCGTACCGTGCCCACGCAGCGGACGCACCTGCACTCATGCGCGCACCCTAACCGGCCACCGCCGCGGCCGGAGTCCCCTTGGCGGACGAGCGGCCGACTACCGCGGGCGCGGTACTGCCGCGCGTTCTGCTCCATCGGCAGTAGCCGCGTGCGGCGTCGGCGGCAGTGCGAAGTGTCTGCGTCTGCTGGACGACCGGCGGCAGCCCCCACGGCCATGCTCGGGGGACGACCCGTCGTAGGGAGAGAAGGAGCACTGCGATGTCCGTTCGTCCGTCTGCCCGTGAACTGCTCACCGTCGCCGCGGCCGCGGTGATGGGATGCGTCGCGCTGGCCGCACCCGCGGCAGCGCACGCCTCACCCGCGGCAGCGCACGCCTCGGCCGTGACAGCAGTCGCTGCCGGGGTCCACGACTTCGGTCCGGGGCGGTTCGGGGCCACCGCGGGCGCGCTGTTGGGGCTGGCCGGCGTGGTGATCGCCGGACTGGCACTGGCGCGCCCTGCCAGCCGTCTCGGCACGGCCCACGGCCCCCTCGGGGCGGGGGCGGCCGTCTTGGCGGGACTGATGGCCACGGCCCTCGGCGGGCTCGTCGCGGCCACCGCCGACGGGGGGCTGGGGACCGGCAACGGGCTGGGCGGGGCGTACGTGGCGATGCTGGTGGGACTGACCTGCACGGTCCTGGGTGCATGGGCCGTGGTCCGATCGCGCCGTACCGGCGGACGCCGAGGCCGGTAGGGCGGGGGCACGCTGCTCAGCGCCGCCGGGGCGGTCGGCTGCGTGCTGTGCGGTCTCCCCGTAGCCGCCGCTGTACCAGGAGACGGGGCTGGCCGCACTGGCCGCACTGCTGGCCGTCGCCTGGGTCGCCGCCTCGTACCGGGCTCCTCACCGGGCCTCGTACTGGCGCCGCAACGGCCCGGAGGATCCGACACCCCCGCCCTTCCGCAGTGCGCTGCCCGACGGCCCGTACGTGAGTCGGCCGCTGCACCGGCTGGCCGTGGTGCTCGTGCCGATGGCCGTCCTGGCTGCGGTCACCGTGGCGGTCTCGGTCTCCCCGGCGTACGGCCGGGAGACCGCCAGGCTGATGGCGGCCGGATACGGCGAGCACACCGTCACGGTGGTCCGACTCGCCGGAGATCCGTGCGTGGCAAGAACCAGCCGACCAGCCGGGCGAGCCCGCCTTCGCGAGCGTGCGGGTTCCGTTCGACGCAGGCCCGCGTGAGATGCCCTCCCGTGCCGTGCACAGGCAGCACCGGCCGCCGGAGCCGGGCACCACCGTGCCGATGTGGTTCGCCCCGGGCGACCCCGGATCGCCGGTGGTGTGGGGATGGTGAGTGGTGAGCGCAGGGGAACGGGCCTGCTGGGCGCCCGGACCGCCATCGGCATGTTCGTGGTCTTCGCCGTCGCGTGCCTGGTGTCGGCCCCGGGCCGGCACGTGCTGCGTCCCGTACGGCGGTTCCGGCCCGGCGTCCACCCCCGGCGTTGGGCATCGCCCTGCTCGGACTGGCGCTGGTGCTACCGGCCGCGCTCGGGCTGGAGGCAGGTGGGTACGCCGGGCTGGCGGCCCTCCTCTCCTGCCTCGCACCGGGGGTGGCGGCCTGGATGTGGCGCTGCGTCCGATGAGGCAGGTGGTTGGCCGTGATCCTTGGGGTGGGGCCGGGCTCAGCCGCTGAGGCCGTCGACGCGACGCCCGGCCGCCGCACGTCGGCGGGAACGACCCGCGTGCCCTCGCCCCGGCCTGGTGGCCGCATACGCGAAGGACGCTCGGCCGGGAGGTCCCGGCCGAGCGTCCTTCTTCGCGTGTGACTGCTCCCCCCAGGTGGCGTAATAACAGAGCTAGGACAGCCAGAACATCCACGA
>NZ_JBHWJJ010000182.1:0-13390 GCF_042732005.1 Streptomyces sp. NPDC059851
CCGGGCCGGGGGAGGGGCTGGCGGGGGCCGCCCGCCCGGTGGCCGGACGCGGGGGCCCGCCCCCCGCCGGGCCCGGCGGCGGCCCCGGCGGGAGTGCGCTCGAAAGCGCCGTCGCGGGCCCCGCGGAGCCCGCGTACTCCGCCGCGGGCGGACTTACCAGGAGGACTTGGTGACTCCGGGGAGGAAGCCGGCGTGGGCTTGTTCCCGCATCCGGACCCGGGAGAGCCCGAACTTCCCCAGGTAGCCGCGGGGCCGGCCGTCGACGCCGTCCCGGTTGCGGACGCGGGTCGGGCTGGCGTCGCGCGGCTGCCTGCCCAGCTCCACCAGCGCCGCGCGCCGCTCCGTCTCCGTCGAGGACGGCCTGCGGAGGATCTCCTTCAACTCGGCGCGGCGGACGGCGTACCGGGCGACGAGCGCCTTGCGCTTCTCGTTCTGTGCGATCTTGCTCTTCTTCGCCATCAGACCTTCACGCCCCGCGCCCGGATCCGGGCCACCGCCGCCTCGATGCCGATGGCGTCGACGGTCTTGACGGCCTTCGCGCTGAGGGTCAGGCGGACGTACCTCCTCTCGCTGGGCAGCCAGTACCGCTTGCTCTGGATGTTCGGGTCGAAGCGGCGGGAGGTGCGCCGGTGCGAGTGGGAGATCTTGTTGCCGAAGCCCGGCTGGGCGCCGGTCAGCTGACAGTGGGCGGACAAGGTGTTACCGGCCTCTCTCGACGTCGTTATTGGAAACGATTTCCATTCCCGTATAGTAGCGGCATGGCTCGCAACGACACACGCCCGATCATCAAGCTCCGCTCCACGGCCGGGACCGGCTACACCTACGTCACCGGCAAGAACCGCCGGAACGACCCCGACCGCCTGGTGCTGCGCAAGTTAGACCCGGTGGTGCGCCGGCACGTCGACTTCCGCGAAGAGCGCTGACCCGGTCCCCGCCACACCCCATCAACCCGCCCCCGCCTGAAAGGCGCTGCCGTGAAGCCTGGGATCCACCCCGCCTACGGCCCCGTCGTCTTCCGCGACAAGGCCGCCGACTTCGCCTTCCTCACCCGCTCGACCGCCACCAGTGACAAGACGGTGCAGTGGGAGGACGGCAACACCTACCCCGTCATCGACGTCGAAATCTCCTCGCAGAGCCACCCCTTCTACACCGGCACCGCCCGCGTGCTGGACACCGCCGGACGCGTCGAGCGCTTCCAGCGCCGCTACGGGAGCACGGCGTGACCCTGCCCGTCGTCATCGTCGGCGGACTCCACTGCGACGCCCGCAGACAGGTCGTCGACCGGCTACTGGACACCGTCCCCGGCAGCGTCGCCCTGCACCACGACCTGGCCACGGCGGCAGCGGGCACCGTCCTGCGCGTGGTGCGCGACGCCTCGGGCGAGCTCTCCCGCGGCGAGACGCCCCTCGTCAACGACTGCGCCTGCTGCGCCCTGCGCGAGGACCTGGTGCCCGAGCTCGAACGACTGGCCGGCAGCGGTCTGACCCGGCTGGCGGTCGTCGAGCTGTGGGACTCCGTCGAACCCAAGGCGATGGCCGAGGTCGTCGCCGCGCACGGCGCCGACGCCCTCCGCCTGACCGGTGTGATCACCGCGGTGGACCCGGCGCTCGTGCTCCCCTACCTCGTCAACGGCGACGACCTCGCCGAGGCCGCCACCGACCAGCGCACCGTGGGGGACACCTGGGCGAGGCAGCTCGAGTACGCACCCGTGCTGGCCCTCGTCAGCGGCGACGAAGCCGACGACGCAGACCGGGCCCTACTCGCCCAGCTCCACCCGACCGCTCGACGGGTGGACGCCGACTCCGGCGAGCTGGCCGCGCTGGCCCTGGCAGGTTTCGACGTGGAAGCGGCCGCCGCCGCCCAGCACCCGGCCTGCGCACTGCTGCCGCAGGAGGCGGACGAAGCCGGCGTCACCACCTTCGTCTGGCACGGCCACCGCCCCTTCCACCCCGAGCGCCTCTACGAGGCGTTGGAAGACCTCTGCTGCGCGGCCGCCCGCAGCCGCGGCCGGTTCTGGCTCGCCGACCGCCCCGACACCCTGCTGGCCTGGGACGCCGCGGGCGGCGCCCTGTGCGTGGAGAACGCCGGCCCCTGGCTGGCGTCCCTGCCGGACGCCGCATGGGAGCTGGTCCCGCCGGTGCGCCGGGCGGCCGCCTCACTCGACTGGCACCCCGAGCACGGCGACCGCTGCCAGCACCTGGTCTTCACCTCGCCCGGGCTCGACCGCCACGGACTGCAGCGACTCCTCGAGTCCTGCCTGCTCACCGACGCCGAATACGCGGCGGGGCCCGGATCCTGGCGGCAACTGCCCGCCGCCTTCGACGCCCTCCTCGACCCCGTCTCCTGACGTCCCGACGAACCCCAAGGAACCCGTATGACCCGCCGCTCCGACCCCCGCAAGCCGCTCGCGTCCCGGCCGAACCCGCTCGACGCCGCAGGCATCACCTACATCGACTACAAGGACACCGACCTGCTGCGGAAGTTCGTCTCCGACCGGGGCAAGATCCGCAGCCGCCGCGTCACCCGGGTCAGCGCCCGGCAGCAGCGGCAGCTCGCCGCGGCCGTCAAGAACGCCCGCGAGATGGCCCTGCTGCCGTACGGGAGCCGGTAGCGCGGCGGGGCGGCGGCCCGACGGGCCCGGATCGAGCCCCGGCGGAACCGGGGCCGACGTGGCGGAGGCGTCTCAGGCCTCCGGCGACGCCGCCCCTGCCGCCCTGGCCCGCCGTCCCCGCCGCCCCGGCCGCCCTTGATTCCGCACCTCGTGGCAGCAGGTGTTCGGCACGGCCGGGGAAGCGCAGCGGCGGCCCCGGCGGCAACGGCCGGTCCGCTCGGTACGGCGTTGCGACGGGCCTACCCCCGGACCCGAGGTCAAGGTCAACCTTCGCACCCGGCACGGGAGATGAGAGGGAACGGATGCGCGATACCCTCGGCCTCGTGACCGATGTCAACGCGCACGAACCGTACGTCGAGGTGAGCGCGCAGGCCGGCGGCCGCGGCTCGCTCCGGTCCGCGGACCTCCGGGCCGTCGCCGGCGCGGCCCGCGGGCCCGGAGCCGCCCGTGATCCGCAAGCGGGCTGAGCCGATGGCGGGCAGGCTCACCGGCCGCTGGCCGAGATGGGCGAGCTGCTCGACGCCGACCCCGAGCGGTTCGCCGCCGCCCTGGACGACGTCCGGCGCCGGCTCACCGAGCGGATCGACGACCTGACGGCCCGGCGCGGCGATCGGGTCCTGCTGCCGGGCCGTGCCCGCGAGGTCCTGGACCGGCTCGCCGACCTGGGCTTCCGCCCCGACTACGCGGTCGCGCAGCGGTAGGCCCCTGGTGCTGTCGTGCGCGCTGCTTCCTGAGATCTTCCGACAGCTTCCCGGCCCGGCTCGAACAGTTCTCTCAGCGATCCCGGACACGCCGTACCGGCCAAGCGCGGTGGGGCGGCGAGGTCCTGGCACCCGGACGACCCGCGGGTCGAGGAGCTGGTGCCAGCGCTGGCCGGCAAGCTGCTGGCGGTGCCGGACGGGTTCCGGCGCCGGTCGGACGCCGCCGCCCGCTACGGAGTGGTCGACCACCACCGGGAGGACGAGGCGCCGGCCGTCGCCCGGCTGAACGCGCTCATCGAGGCGCACACCTGCACGCGGCAGCGGTCGGCATCCCGCACCCGCGAGGTCGCCGCCGGACCGGCGCCTGCACAGGACGCGGCTCAGCCCGGCGGCCCGGCGGCAGGTGGCCGGACTCAGGACGAGACCCCCGCGAGGCCGTCTCCTCCCGCCGTACACACGAAGGTGCCGCCGCAGCACTCTTCCCCCCGGTGGGCGTTCCGAGGAGGACCAGCCGCGACCACCGGCTGACGGCCGAGGTCCGTCCACGAAGCCACAACCGCAACGGCTCGACCACCACTTCGGCGGCCGTCGCTCCGAAGGGACGGACGGCTCCCGGCAACACGGACACGACGCCTTCGGCGGGGTGCCCGAACAGGTCGACACCGTCCCACACCACGGGGTGCGCGGCCGGCGCATCGGCAGAAGCGTCGGCATCGGTGCGGGTGCTGATGCCGATGCGGGTGAGGCGGCCCGTACGGCCCCGCCCGCCTCCCGCGACGGTCAGGGCCACATCACCGAAGGTGGCGACGGTCGTCCACGCCGGATCGAAGAGCAGTCCGGGGAGCCACGCGTCGTGGGCGTGACGGAGTTCGGCGTAGTCGTCGCGCGTCAACGACATGCACTGCATGCCCTGGTGGCGCCCCGGCGCCGCGGCCAGCAGCGCACGCACCTCGTCAGCGTTCATTCCGAACCCGAGCGTTGCGGTGCCGCCCGGCAGTGTCACCCCGATCCCCGGCTGCACCTCGACACCGCCCCGTTGGGCCCCTCCCGGAATCGATCGGACGGCGCAGTGTGGTTCCTCCGCGGCCGGGCATACGCGGGCAGCCGTCGCGTCCCTTCTGGAGGTTCCCCATGCCCACCATCTCTGTCCTGGCCGATGTCCACATGGCGGTGGCCGGTGCCGGTCGCGTGCCGTTCCTGGCACACCTCTTCTACGACTGCACGGACCCGTACACCGTGCAGGTGCAGTTCTACGACCGGGGAACCGCCCTGGCCCGCTGGCACTTCGACCGCCAGATGCTCGCCGAGGGCGTCCACCGCCGGGTCGGGGAAGGCGACGTCGTCTTCCGGCCGCAGCGGACGGTGGACGGCCACGAGGTCCACATGGAGCTGCGCGACCACACGGCGCCCGGACGGCGGACCGCGGTGGTCTGCACGGACGCGGCCACGCTCGCCGACTTCCTGCAGCAGACGTACGCCCTCATCCCGGCGGGAACCGAGTCCCTGGACCTCGACGGACCCTTGCGGGACCTCCTGGCGCGGTGAACCTCCCGCCGGAGAGTCAGAGCCAGAGCCAGAGCCAGAGCCCAGAGGTTGGGAGGAGCGCGCCGGAGGCGCTCGGGATACGTCCGCGGTCTTGTGCGGGACGATGAGCCTTCCGCATACTCCCCGGAGCGCTTGTCAGGAACACGCCAACCCTGACGGGCCTCACAGGGCCCACCACCCACCGGGCCCCGACGCTCCGAGGAGGAGACCAGTGAGGAACACGCGCACCTCGCCCCCCACCACACGGCGCACCGCGGTCGCGGCCGCCGCCGTCGGCCTGCTGGCCGCCACCGCGCTCACCGTGCCGACCGCCCAGGCGGCCGCCCCCAAGCCCTTCGGCGCGGCCGAACTCGCGGCGGTCGACCAGGCGGTGCTCGGTGCGGACGTCGGCGGCACCGCGTGGTACACGGACGCGGCGAACGGGCGGGTCGTGGTCACGGCCGACAGCACCGTGTCCGAGGCCGGCCTCGCCAAGATCAGGAAAGCGGCGGGCGCGAACGCCGGCGCGCTTCGCTTCGAGCGCACCCCCGGGACGTTCACCCGCCTGCTCGGTCCGGGCGACGCCATCTACGGCGGCGGATACCGCTGTTCGGTCGCCTTCAACGCCGTGAGCGGCGGCACCCGCTACTTCCTGACCGCCGGCCACTGCGGCAACGTCGTCAAGACCTGGTACACCAACTCCGCGCAGAGCACCCTGATCGGCCCCACCGTGGGCTCCAGCTTCCCCGGCAACGACTACGCGCTCGTTCGCTACGACAACTCCTCGATCAGCGCCCCCGGCGGCTTCACGGCCGCCGACGCCTACGTGGGCGAGCCGGTCAAGCGCAGCGGATCGACCACGGGCACCAAGAGCGGTACGGTCACCGCGCTCAACGCAACCGTCCACTACAGCGGCGGCGGAACGGTCCGCGGCATGATCCAGACCAACGTGTGCGCGGAGCCGGGCGACTCGGGCGGCGCGCTCTACGACGGCACGAAGGCACTCGGCATCACCTCCGGCGGTAGCGGAAACTGCTCCGTCGGCGGCACGACCTTCTACCAGCCGGTCCCCGAGGTCCTGGCCAAGTACAAGGTCTCCCTGTCCTGACCGGCGGCGCCGCGCGGGGCCGTCGCGGGTGGGGGAGCGCGGCTCCCGTGCCGTACGACGAGCCCCGCACGCGGTGCAAGGGCGGGGAAGCACGGCTCGCCGCTGCTGGCCCGCCCGGTCGAGGAACGTCCTCGATCAGGCCGCCGCATTGGACGCTCCCCCGTGTCACGGAGCTGGGTCCCATATCGGTCGGTGTGGGGCGGCTTCAGTCCTCGCCCTCGGTCGTGCCCGGTAGCGCGGCGGCCGAGCAGAGCGCCTGGTCGACGATCTTCTCCAGGTGCTGCTGCGTCGCCTTCCCGGGCTGCGTGGTGACGGCGACGTTGACCGCGCGGCCGTCCTCAGTGACGCCGCCCCGGGTCTCGTACCCCGTCATGCTGCCGCCGTGCCCCCAGTAGACGGTGTCGTTGCAGGAGAGCGGCGTGCTGACCAGGCCGAGGCCGTAGCGGGCGCCGTCGGCGAAGGGGTGGCCGGCGCGGACCGTGCTGCGCATCTGGTCGAGCTGGGCCTTCGGGACGAGGTGACCGCGCAGGAGTTCGGAGTAGAAGCGGTTGAGGTCGGCGTTGGTGGACACCAGTTGCCCCGCCGCCCAGGCCCACGAGGGGTCCCACTCGGTGGCGTCGACGAGGGGCGAACCCTCGGAAGCCCTGTAGTAGCCCTTGGGGTGGCGCTCCCGGATGCGCAGCTCGCCGGGGGCGGGGAAGTAGGTGTGGCGCAGCCCGGCACGCCGGATGACGCGCTGGTCGATCTCCACGCCGAGAGGGCGTCCGGTGACCTTCTCCACCAGCAGTCCGGCGACCAGATAGTTGGTGTTGCTGTACTTCCACCCCCCGCCGGGTTCGAAGTCGGCCCTCTGCCGGAGGGAGAGGCCGAGGAGTTCACGCGGCTCGTACGACCGGATGTCGTCACTCAAACGGGCGGTGTAGTCCGGGAGCCCGCTGGTGTGCTGGAGGAGCTGGCGGACGGTGATGCGGCCGCCGTCGATGCCGTCACCGTGCACGAGACCCGGCAGGTACGTGTCGACGTGGCCGTCGAGCTCCACTTCGCCGTCGGCGACGAGCTGCATCACGACCACCGCCGTGAACGCCTTGGTGTTGCTGCCGATGCGCACCTGGCCGTTGCGGGGCACCTCCGCGCCGGTGGCGACGTCGCCGACGCCCGCGGTGTACGTACGGGTGCGCCCCTTGCCGTCCGTGACGCCGGCCAGGGCGGCGGGCACCCCGTCGGAGTGCACGAGCGCGTTCAGGCCCTGCTGCACGGTGTCGTCCCGGGCGGGGGAGGGCGCTGCCGCGGCGGGCGACACCCCGGCCGCCAGCACGAGCACGGCCAACGCGGCCGCTCCCGTCCCCACCCCGCGCCGCCCCCTGCCACTCTTCCCGGACGGGCGGAACTGCTGCTCTTCCTGCTCGCGCACGCGCCGACTCCTCTGACGGAACAAGGGCCCTCCGGAAGGTGCCGGAGGCCGTTGGATCACTTCGGCAGGGGCGGTTCCCCCGGCCGGTGCCAGCATTTCCGCGAAAGGCGCCCGCGGCGATCCTGCCAACCGCCCGTTGCCGGGTAGGGCTGTCCCCCGGGCGCCGTCGTTACCGGTGTTGCGCATCCGCGGCCGGGGGACGGGCCGAACTCATAGTGGGCGGGCGGATCAGGCCGATCGCGCCGCACGACAGGTGGGAGAGGTGGTCGTATGTCCGCATCCCGGGACGCGACGGACGCGACGGAAGCGACGGAGGCGACGGACGTGCTGGTCGTCGGGGCCGGCGTCGCCGGGCTGGCGTGCGCCCGTGACCTGCTGGCGGCCGGTGTCGGCGTACGGGTGCTGGAGGCGGGCGAGGCCGTCGGTGGCCGGATGCGTTCGGACCGGGTCGAGGGCTTCACGGTGGACCGCGGCTTCCAGGTGTTCAACACCTCCTACCCCCAGGTCCGGCGCAGGCTCGTCCTGAAGGAACTCGGACTGCGGCCGTTCACGCCCGGCGTCCTCGTCCACAGCCCCTACGGACGGCTCCGCTTCGGCGACCCCACCCGCCACCCGCGCACACTGCTCGACCTGCTCGGGGGCCGCCTCGCCGGCCCCCGCGACCTGGCCGCCCTCGGCCTGCTGTCCGCCCGTGACGTGCTGTTGCCCCCGAACCGGATCAAACGGCTCGCGGACACCACCACCCGCACCGCGCTCGCGGACGCCGGAGTCTCCGAAGCGCTCGTCGAGGGGTTCTTCCGCCCCTTCCTGTCGGGGGTCTTCCTAGAGGATCGGCTGGAGACCTCCGCCCGGATGTTCCACCTGGTCTGGCGGAGCATGCTGCGCGGCACCCCGTGCCTGCCCGGCCGGGGCATCGGGGCGGTACCCCGCGCCCTCGCGGCCGCCCTACCGCGGGGCGCCGTACGCCTGGAGAGCGCCGTGGCGGGGCTCACCGACGACGGCGTGCTGACCGCCGCGGGCCGGGAGGTCCCCGCGCGCGCCGTCGTGGTCGCCACCGGCCCCGGGAGCGTCCCTTCCCTGCTCCCCGAGGTGGCCCTGCCCGCCTACCGGGTCGTGACGACGTACTACCACGTCGCCCCGCACGCCCCCCTCGCCGAGCCGACGCTCCTCGTCGACACCCGCCGCCGCTTCCTCAACACCTGCGTCCTCAGCGCCGTGGCGCCCGCGTACGCCCCGCCCGGCCACGCCCTCGTCGCCACCTCGGTCCTCGGCCGGGACGGGCAGGGCCGGGAGCGCGGCCTCCGGGCGGCGCTCGCGGAGGCGTACGGAACCGGCACCGACGGGTGGGACCTGCTGACCGTCCGCACCGTCGAGGACGCACTGCCCGCCATGGCACCGCCGCAGCCGCTCACCCGCACCACCCGGGTGGCACCGGGCCGGTACGTGTGCGGTGACCACCGCGGCACCGGCTCCGTCCAGGGCGCGCTCGCCTCAGGTGCGCGGGCCGCCCGCGAGGTGCTGCGCGACCTGCGGCGCCGGGGCGCGTGCTGAGCGCCCCGCGCGACCGCCGCCCCCGGCACCGCGGGCCGCCGCCGGCCGCAGGTCAGGGCGGGTCGCCGCCCCGCTGTCGTTCCCGGCGCAGCACCTCCTCCAGGTCCGCCAGCCGGTCCAGGCCGCGGACCGGCTGCGCCATCCGGGGATTGCGCTCCAGGCGGGCCCGGTGCCGGTGCAGGAAGGCCCAGTAGCCCGCGGTGTACGGGCAGGCCCGCTCGCCGACCCGGTCACCTGGCCGGTAGGCGCACCCGCCGCACAGATCGCTCATCCGGTTCACGTAGGAGCCGCCGGACGTGTACGGCTTGGTCGTCATGCGCCCGCCGTCGGCGTACTGCGACATGCCGACGACGTTGGGGACCATCACCCAGTCGTACCCGTCGACGAAGCAGCGGTGGAACCAGTCCGTGACGGCACCCGGGTCCCAGCCCCGCTGCAGCGCGTAACTGCCCAGCAGCATCAGCCGGGGAATGTGGTGCGTCCAGCCGGTATCCCGCACCTGGGCCAGCGCCGTGGCCAGGCAGCGTGCCCGCACCGCGTCCGCGTCCAGCTCCAGGAACCAGCGGGGGAGCGGCTCGTGGTGCCGCAGGGCGTTGCGGTGGCGGTAGTCCTCCCCGAAGTACCAGTAGAGCTGCCAGACGTACTCGCGCCACCCGGCGACCTGGCGGACGAACCCCTCCACGCTGTTGACCGGGGCCCGCCCCGCCCGCCAGGCCCCCTCGGCCCGCTCCACGCACTCCGCCGGGTCCAGCAGGCCGAGGTTCAGCGAGGACGACAGCAGGCTGTGGCTCATCACCGGGTCCCGCGCCAGCATCGCGTCCTCGTGCGGCCCGAAACCGGCGAGCCGGTGCTCGACGAAGCGGCGCAGCGCGGCCAGCGCCTCGCGCCGGGAGGCGGGGAAACGGCGGGCGCCGTCCCGGCCGACGAAGGCGACGGAACCCTCACGCTCCCAGCGGTCGAGATCGCGGCGCACCTCCTCGTCGATCTCGTCCTCCCGCGGCCGGTAGGGCGGCGGGGCGCCCAGGGTGCCCGCCCCCTTCGGCGGGGGCTCGCGGTTGTCGTGGTCGTGGTTCCACCGGCCGCCGGCGGGGCGGTCACCGTCCATGAGCAGCTCGTGCGTGCGCCGCACCCACCGGTAGAAGTCCTCCTGCCGCAGGTGCCGCCCGCCGTGCCCGTCGGCCCAGGTGCGGAAGTCGTCGTGCGCGACGAGGAACCCGCGCGCCGGCAGCACGGCCACGGAGTCCAAGGACCCCACCAGCCGCATCGCCGCGTACGACGTCGGGTGGTGCACCGTCACCGGGCCGTCCCCGACCGCCTCGCGCAGCCCCTCCCGGTAGGTCTCGGCGCGCACGTACCGCACCCGGTCACCGAGCTCGGCGGCCCGATGGCGCATCGCGGACAGCACCAGGTGGGCCTTGGCGCGGTGGAAGCGGCGCCGACGGAAGACCGAGCGCGCCTCGACCATCACCACGGGCACGTCGGCTCCGCCGGTCAGGAAGTGCGGCCCGAGCTGGTCACCGAACAGCCAGTGGGGAACCGTCATGACGGTCGACTCTGCCATGTCCGGTTCGCCTGTGAGCGCAGGTGAGGGGGCACGTCATGAACTTTCCCGCTGCACCTGCGGGGTGAGCGGCTCGGGGTCACGGGCGGGGATGGAGGCCGGGGCCGAGGGGCGGGCCGGCCAGGGGAGTGGGGGTGAGTGCCGTGGGTTCTTCACCCGTCTCGAGCAACGTGTCGGCGGCGCCGACGATGAGGGGGTCGGGGCGGCCCACCGCCGTCTCGTCCTTGCGGTCGTAGTCGATGCGCCACAGCAGGCTTCGCATCGCTTCGAGCCGGGCGCGGCGCTTGTCGTTGCTCTTGACCACCGTCCAGGGTGCGTAGTCGGTGTCGGTCGCTCGGAACATCGCGACCTTCGCCGTGGTGTAGTCGTCCCACAGATCCAGCGATGCCAGGTCGGTGGGCGACAGCTTCCACTGCCGCACCGGATCGACCTGGCGGATGGCGAAACGGGTGCGCTGCTCGGCTCGGGAGACCGAGAACCAGAACTTCACCAGCGCGATCCCGTCCTCCACCAGCATCGACTCGAAGAGGGGGCATTGCCGTAGGAACAGCTCGTACTGCTGCTGGGTGCAAAACCCCATCACCTTCTCGACGCCGGCCCGGTTGTACCAGGACCGGTCGAAGAAGACGATCTCTCCGGGCGCCGGCAGGTGGGCGACGTAGCGCTGGAAGTACCACTGCCCCGCCTCCCGCTCGGTCGGCTTGTCCAGGGCGACGATCCGGGCACCGCGGGGGTTGAGCCGCTCGGTGAACCGCTGGATGGTGCCGCCCTTGCCCGCCGCGTCCCTTCCTTCGCAGATCACCACCAGCCGGGCGCCGGTTCCCTTGACCCAGTGCTGCAGCTTCAGCAGCTCGATCTGCAGGATCCGCTTGGTCCGCTCGTACTCGACCCGCTTGATCTTGCGGTCGTAGGGGTAGCTCTCCCGCCACGTACGGATCGGGGCTCCGGAGGCGTCCAGCAGGACGGGCTGCTCGGGTCGGCGGGCATCCACGCTCAGCCCGGCCAGCAGCCCCTGGGCCTCCGGTCGACGCAGTTCCTCGTCACTCATGCCGCGCTCCTACCCGCGTTCGGCGTCAGGAAAATGCGTCTGCGGATCGTGTGACGGCAGGTGCAGGAGTGGGCGTCTTACGCTGGTGACAGGAACGTCCCGCGGAGGCCGGCATGGCGGGCCACCACCGTTACCACCTGGATCAGGACGGTCACTCGATCACCGTCCTGCACGATGTGCGGCGCCAGCGTGCGGAGGTATGGGTCGACGGCAAGACCGTCGCTGTCGCCCGCGCTCCGCGCCACGCCGCCACTGTCCTGGAAGGTGAGATCCCCACCCTTCCGCCGAGGCGGATGGTCATTCGGATCGGCCACCCCGATGACCTGGGCGACGTCCCCCTGTGCGTGATGGAGACGGAGGGGGACCGCTACCTCGTGCCCGACGTCGCTCTCACCCGGGATGAGCGACGGCCGGCGGAACGGACACCTCCAGCCCGCACACCCGGTGAACTCTTCGCACGCTGGAGATCGCGGCACTCCCGTGGTGATCGCCGTACGTGACCGCGGATCGGCCGCGCGGCCGTGGCCTGGGCCCGTGCCGGAATCCTGCCTCACGTGGCGGCCGGCGTGGTGTGGCGGGCGG
This sequence comes from Streptomyces sp. NPDC059851, assembly GCF_042732005.1. Lineage (NCBI taxonomy): Bacteria > Bacillati > Actinomycetota > Actinomycetes > Kitasatosporales > Streptomycetaceae > Streptomyces > Streptomyces sp. NPDC059851. The sequence continues at coordinate 12,098 of NZ_JBHWJJ010000182.1, forward strand.
GGCGCAGGCGGGCGGCGACGACCGCGATGTCGTCTTCGGCGTGCTGGAGGCCGAGGCCGCCGCAGACCGTGTCCACGATGTCCGCGAGCGGTGCGTCGATGTTGATGCGGAGCCGGGTGAGTCTCGCCAGGGAGGTGTCGATGTCTTCACCGCGGCGCTCGACGAGGCCGTCGGTGTAGAGCAGGAGGGTCTGGTCGTCGCCGATGGGCCGCGCGAGCGCCTCGTAGCCGCCGATCCCCGTGCCGAGAGGCGGGCCGACGGGAACGTCCAGCAGCAGGCCGGGACCGTCGCGGGTGAACACCACGGGCGGCAGGTGCCCGGCGCTCGCGTAAAGGGCGGTGCGCCGGGCGGGGTCGATACGCACGAGGAGGCAGGTTGCGGGCCGCCGGTTCTCGTCCGCCGCGGCCAGAGCGTCCATCTGCCGCAGCACCCGGTGCGGGGCGAGGTCCGTGGAGGCGATCTCCCGCAGCACGGCGCGGTAGGCGTTCATGTCGACGGCGGCTTCCAGGCCGTGCCCCATGACGTCTCCGACCACCAGCAGGGTCCGCCCGAAGTGCAGCCGTACCGTCTCGAACCAGTCGCCACCGACCAGGGCACGTCCCCCGAGGGGCAGATAACGGCTGGCGATCTCCAGGTTCGGGTGGGGCTGGCCCGGGGCGGACACCAGGGCCCGCTGTAGCTCCACCGCGGTGTTCTCCACGGCCGCCAAGCGGCGGGCGTACCCGATGTGGATGCTCGCCAGGCGCGCGGCGTAGTGCAGGGTCGCCAACTCGTGGTCGCCGTACGCGGCCCCGGTCCGGGCGACGAGCAGCCTTCCCTGCAGCTCGACGCCACCGATCAGCGGCACCGACACCAGGTGAACGGGCTCGTCGATCCCCGCGGTCCACGCCTGCAAAGGATGCCCCTGATCCAGCCCCCATACCGCCGGCGCGCCCTGCGGGGCCGACCCGTCCAAGAGCTCGGCAGCCCCGGCCACCGCCACACGCTCGATCCCGGCCGTCTGATCAGCCGCCTCCACCGCCGCCGCGTCACACAGCACACGGACGAGGAAGAGGACCAGTTCCTGGGCGGTCCTACGTTCATCGGTGGTGGTCCCGATCCGTTCGAGAGCCGCCTCCATGGCATGCAGGCGTGACTCCAGTGCGCTCTGCTCGGACACCCTCCTCCCACCCCTTCGCAGCCGGCCCGTCGAGGAAGGCATTCCACCAGCCACCATCCCGCCCGGGCGGCAAGCGGGCGCGTGTCATGCCCTACGTACGTCGTCCGCGCCGCAGCGGAGGCAGTCCCACGCAC
>NZ_JBHWJJ010000183.1:0-13355 GCF_042732005.1 Streptomyces sp. NPDC059851
GGCTGCACTCCTACAATCACCACCGCGGACACACCGCGCTCGCAGGCAAACCACCCGCCAGCCGCGTCCCCAACCTCACTGGGCAATACAGCTAGTCTGCGGTCAGCACGCCCGGACGCCGGGTGCAGCGATCACGGACCCGTCATGCCCTGGAGGAAGAGATGCCCAGCCCGCAGCAGCCCTTCGGTACGGTCGTCAGCAGCAACGGCGTCAACATGCGCAGGTATCCCAGCACCGATTCCGCGATCTCCGGAACCCTCACCCACGGCACCCAGATCGGCCTCATGAGCAAGGTCCACGCCCAGGACATCGACGGGAACAGCATCTGGTACCTGCTGCGGGACAGGCCCGTCTGGGTCTCGGCCCGGCACGTCGACAACACGGGCCAGGTGCCCCTCTCGAAGGACGTGGAGCCCCCGCACCCCGAGGGCTGAGGGGGACGGAGGGGAGGCCCCGGCACACGGGGGACGCCGCCGGGCGGTTTCCCTGATGCGGGGTCAGGGTCGGGGCGGGGCGGGGCCGGGGAGATCCCCGTCGCACCTGGGCGGACCCGGTGGACAGGATCGAGGGGCCCCGTTCCCGCCGTCCGAGTGGAGATGTCCCGTGCGTCGTACCTCCGTCCCGCTCCTGTCCCTCCCCTTCGCCGCAGCCGTGGTGCTCTGCGCCGTCGCCCCGGCGCAGGCCGCCACCGCGGGGCCCGGCACGGGCGGCCTGGACCCTGCCGCACTGCGTGAGGCGATCGCCGTGCGCCCGGACGACGGAGCCGCCGGTGTCGTGGCCGAGGTCCACAGGAACGGGCAGTCGTGGCGCGGCACGTCCGGAGACACCGTCAGCGGCAAGCGCATCAGCCCCGGTGCGCACTTCCGGATCGGCAGCATCAGCAAGCCGATGGAAGCGGTGATCCTGCTCCAGCTGTCCGCCGAGGGCCGGGTCGATCTTGACCGGAGCGTCCAGCACTACTTGCCAGGGCTGCTCCCGGAAGACCGGTTCAAGGAGCCGGTCAGCATACGGCAGCTGCTCAACCACCAGTGGTCTGCCCCACGACTTCGGGGGCGCCCCGGTCCCGTCGCCGGACGAGGACATCGAGGACCGCCTCGACTACCTCGGCTTCGACGAGGTGATCCGGCAGACGCTCCACCCGGAGGGCAGGCCGGGTCCCGGACCGCACTTCCGCCCCGGCACCCGGCAGGAGTACAACTCCTTCGGCTACCGCGTCGCGGGCAAGCTCATCGAGGAGATCACCGGCCACCCGTACCAGTACGAGGTGACCACCCGCATCCTGAAGCCGCTGAAGATGCGGGAGACCAGGGCCGCCGCAGTGGGGCGCAGCACGCCCGTGCCGCGGCCGTACCTACCCCGCTATCTGCCGAGGAGCAGCGGCGAGCTGGTCGACGTGAACGTGCAGGGCGGGCTGCCCGCGAGCATGACCTCCACCACGGGTGACCTGGACCGGTTCATCACCGGCCTGTTCGACGGCCGGCTGTTGCGCCCCGCGCAGGCCGCGGAGCTGTTCGCCGTGCCGAAGGGCGCCGACGGCGGGCCGCTGCCGTACGCCGACAATTCCCACTGCAACACCGGTCCCGGCGAGGGCACGGCCTGCTTCAGCGTCGGGCTGATGTCGGTGCCGCTGCCCGACGGTTCGGTCCTGTGGGGCAAGACGGGCTCCGATCCGGGATACCGCAGCGGCGTCTTCGCCTCCCGCGACTTGAACCGGCGCGCGGTCTACGCGCTGGGTACCGCGTCCGCCTCCGTCAACGGTGCCCCGGCGGTGGCCCAGCGCCTGGCCGTGGCCGCGTTCGGGAACTGAGGGGCGGCCGGTCAGGCCACCGGTCAGGCCACCCAGGCGGAGGTGAGGGCCTGGACCGTGGATCCGTCCGCGTCGGCGAGCTTGGTGCCGACGAAGCCGCGGGCCCAGTCGGTGGTCTGGATCCGGAACGCGGGCCGGTCGGCGGTGAGGGCCTCCATGACGGCCTCCGCCGCCCCGGCCGGGGTCTGGGCGGTGCCGTCCAGGAACTGCGCGACCGTGCGGTCGATGTAGCGGCGCAGGGCGTCGGTGTACGGCCCGGCGTCGATGTCGGCCTCGATGTCGATGCCGATGTTGTTCACGAACTCGGTGGCCACGGCTCCGGGTTCGATGACGGACACGGTGACGCCCAGGGTGCGGGCGACGGGGGCCAGGCTCTCCATGTAGCCCTCGACGGCGAACTTGGCAGCGCAGTAGGCCTCGTTGAACGGCTGGCCGACGACGCCGCCGACGCTGGTGACGGTGATCAGGCGGCCACCGGTGGCGCGCAGGTGCGGGAGCGCGGCCTTGGAGACGTTCAGCACGCCGAAGAAGTTGACCTCCATCACCTTGCGGATGTCGGCGAGGGAGTCGTTCTCCAGGGTGCCCACGTGGCCGGCACCCGCATTGTTCACGACGGCGTCCAGCCGGCCGTAGTCGGCGATCACCCCGTCCACGGCGGCCGCGACGGAGGCCCCGTCCGTCACGTCGAGCTGGCGGACGTCGAGCTCGACGCCCGCTTCGAGGGCGGCCTTGCGCAGGGCGTCGGCACGGTCGGTGTCTCGGAGGGTGGCGACCGTGCGCCAGCCGGCCCGGGCGGCGGCGATGGCGGCGGCGAGGCCGATGCCGGAGGAGGTGCCGGTGATGAGGACGGTACGGAGAGTGGCGGGGGTGGCGGAAGTGTTGGACATGACGGACCTTTCGACGGGGCCGATTTATGTGCGTGCACACACACCATAGGCTTGTGTGTGTGCACACGCAACCCCCTCCCTATAGGCTCGGTCCATGTCGAAGAAACTGACACAGGCCGAGATGCCCGCCGCCGATTACGCCTTCTACGGGCTCGTCTGGGCCGGCACGGTGATGACCGAGCGCGTCGACCGCGCCCTCACCAAGGCACACGGCCTCCCCGTCTCCTGGTTCGAGGTCATGCTGTGGCTGGCGTCCAGCCCCGAGCCCGTGCCCGCCTCCGTCCTCGGCAACAGCACCATGCTCAGCCGCAGCCAGGTCTCCCGGGTCGTCGACGCCCTGCAGTCCCGCGGTCTGGTGGCCCGTACCCCTTCGACGCGCGACGCGCGGTCGGTCGAGGTCTCGCTGACCGAGGAGGGCCGCCGGGTCTTCGCCGAGGCCGACGCCACCCGCCGGGAGGCCCTGGCACCGGTCTTCACGGAGCTCCTCGACGAGCAGGACGTCCAGGCCCTCGGCACCGTGTGGCGCAAGCTCAAGGCCGAGAAGGAGCGGCTCGCCGAGGAACCGGGAACCAGGCCCTCCTGAGCCGGTGCCCGCCCCGGCGGCCGCCGCCCGGGGGAACACGGACCCGGTCGCGTCCGGGAGCCGGCCCGCCGGGCCGGGAGCTGGTTGGCTGGGGGCATGAAGTACTTCGTGACGGTGCAGGCGAGCCAGGCCGACTACGACGCGATGGAGGGGAAGGACTCGCCCTTCCCCGGATGGAGCCGTGACGAGATCGCGGCCATGGTGGCCTTCATGAACGACCTGAACGCGGAACTCACCGCCTCCGGGGAACTCCTGGACGGGCAGGGGTTCACCGCGCCCGCGCAGGCCCGGTTCGTCACCGGCTCCCCCGGCCGTGAACCGGTGGTCACCGACCGGCCGTACGCCGACACCGAGGTCCTGACCGCCGGATACTGGCTGCTGGAGTGCTCCGGCCTCGACCGCGTCACCCAGATCGCCTCCCGGATCACCCAGTGTCCGGTACCTGCGGGATCCCCCGAGTACCCGGTGGTGATCCGCCCGATCGGCGAAGCCCCCTCGGCCTGAAAAGGCGGCATCCCCCTCCGGTCCGCCGGAGGGGGACGCTGCCGCGGGAGCACGGGCCGCGCGGCTGCTGCACCATTGGCACTGGCGCACCGGTGGCGCTATTTCACCGAGCCCGCCATCACGCCCTGGACGAAGTGCCGCTGGAAGGCGAAGAAGACGACGAGCGGGACCACGAGGGACAGGAACGCGCCCGGCGCGAGGACGCCGATGTTGCTGCCGAACTGCCTGATCTGGGACTGCAGCGCCACCGTGAGCGGCTGGGACCCGCTGTCCGCGAACAGCAGCGCGACGAGCATGTCGTTCCAGACCCAGAGGAACTGGAAGATGGCCAGGCTCGCGATGGCCGGGCGGCCGAGCGGCAGCACGAGCCGGAAGAAGATCCGCCACTCGCTTCCCCCGTCCATCCGGGCCGCTTCGAGCATCTCGCGCGGAATCTCGGCGAAGTAGTTGCGGAGCAGGAAGACGGCGAACGGCAGCCCGTAGGCGACGTGGAAGAGGATGACGCCGGTGATCGTGCCGAACAGTCCCACCGCGCCGAACAGCTTGGCCACGGGCAGCAGCCCGATCTGCACGGGTACCACCAGCAGTCCGACGACCACCAGGAAGATGCCGTCCCGGCCGGGGAAGTCCAGCCAGGCGAAGGCGTAACCGGCCATGGCCGCGATGCCGACCACCAGGACGGTGGTGGGCACCGAGATCAGGACGGTGTTGCCGAAGGCCGCCGCGATGCCGGAGTCCTCCAGCAGGGCCCCGTAATTGTCCAGGGACAGCTGGGACGGGTCGGTGAGTGCGGTCCACCAGCCGCCGGAGGCGTTGTCCTGCTCGGAGCGCATGGAGGACAGCAGCAGGCCCGCCAGTGGGGTGATCCACACGAGGGCGACCAGGATCAGCAGGCCCTGGACCGCCGAGCTGCTGAGCAGGCGCGACAGCCTGCTCCCCCGGCGCGGCCCGGCCGGCGAGGGGCTGGGGGCGGGGACCGGCCGGAGCGTCGTCGCCCGCCGGGGAACTCGGCGTTCGATGGTGCCGTGGCTGCTCATGCTGCACTCCTTCGGAACCGCCGGATGTTGAAGATCATCGCGGGGACGACCAGCAGGAGGAGCACGATGCTGAGCGCGCTGCCCAGGCCCTGGTCGTTGCCGCCGCCGAAGGAGACCAGCCACATGCGGGTGGCCAGTACGTTCGCCTCCTCCTGGACCGGTCCGGGCGCGATGATGTAGACGAGGTCGAAGACCTTCATCACGTTGATCACCAGGGTGACGAAGACGACGGTGAGGACCGGTGCCAGGAGCGGCACGGTGATCTTGCGGAAGATCTGGCCCTCGGTGGCGCCGTCCATCCGGGCGGCCTCCAGCGCGTCGCGCGGGATGGAGGCGAGGCCGGCGCCGATCAGCACCATGGCGAAGCCGGTCCACACCCACAGGTAGGCGCCGATGATGGCCGGCGTCACCAGGGCCGGGCCGAGCCAGTTCACGCCCTGGTAGGGGGCTGCGAAGTTGGCGGCGGGCAGCCGGACGGTGTACTCGCCGGCGGCCAGTCCGGTGAAGCGGAACGATCCGTCCGCGCCGGCGGTGGCGGTCGCGGCCACCTTGCCGTCCCGTACGGCCTCGACGGTCATCCCGGGCAGGCCCTTCTCGCCCGGGTCCACCGTGCCGGGGGTGCCGGCGCCGCCGGGGGCGAAGTCGAGGTAGACGACGCCCGCGATGACGTCCTCGCCGGGCGCCGACGCCGGCGGCGCGGTCGCCGCCGCGGCTCCGGCGGGTATCGCGTCGGGTGCCACGCCGACGAAGCCGAGGCTGACCGGTTCGCCGGGGCGTACGGGCTTCTCGGTGCTGTACGGGCCGCCCGCGCCGCCCGTCAGGCCGTGGCCCGCGCGGGGGCGGGCGGTCGGGTAGGCGGCGGTGTCCTGGAAGGTGTCGTGGATGCCGACGGCGACCGCGTTGAGGACGCCCCGGTCGGGGTTCTGTTCGTAGGCGAGGCGGAAGATGATGCCCGCGGCCAGGAAGGACACGGCCATCGGCAGGAAGAGCACCAGCTTGAAGGCGGTCGCCCAGCGCACCTTCTCGGTGAGCACGGCGAGCACCAGGCCGAGGCCGGTCAGCAGGGTCGGGGCGACGACGACCCAGATGGCACTGTTGCGGATCGCCTTGAGGGTGGCGGGGTCCTGCACGATGGCCTTGTAGTTCCCGGCCCCGACGAACCGGTCGCCGCTGGCGTCGAAGAGGCTGCGGACGAAGGAGAAGACGACCGGGTAGACGACCAGCGCGCCGAGCAACAGCAGGGCCGGTAGGACGAAGAGGACGGCGAGGCGGCGCTGCCTCCTCCGGGCCCGGCGCCGCGGGTCGGCCGCGGCGCGGGCGGTGAGGGTGTCAGCCATGGGGGCGCCTCAGTTTCCGTAGGCCTTGGCGGCCTCGGCCTCGAGCTTCGCCGCGGTGCCCTGCGGGTCCGAGGGGTCGCGCAGGAAGTCCTGGAGGAGCTTCCACTCGCCCGCGCCCTTGGTGCCGCCGAAGGCTGCCGGCGCCTGGTCCGACATGTCGAAGCGCACGGAGTCGCCGGCCGCGACGAGGGATTCGGCGGTGCTGCGGGTGGTGTCGTCTCCGTACGCGGAGAGGGCGACCTTGGTGTTCGGGGACAGGAAGCCGCCCGCGCCGGCCCAGACCTCGGCGGCCTCGGGCGAGGCGAGGAACTCGACCAGCTTCATGCCGGCCTGGCTGTTCTTGCCCTGCTTGAGGACGACGGCGGCGTCGCCGCCGCTGACGACCGGCGCCTTTCCTCCGTCGACGGCGGGGAAGGGGAAGAACTTGGCGTCCGTGCCGAGCTTCTTGCCGAACTGGTCCTTGGCGACGCCGCCGACGAAGTCTCCCTCGTAGACCATGCCCGCCTTGGGCTGGGGGCCGAAGACCTGCTCGACGGAGGAGGGGAAGTCGGTCTGGAGGGCCGTCTGCGCGCCACCGGCGACGAGCTGCTGGTCCTTGAACAGTTCACCGAGGGTGGTGAGGGCCTTGACGACGCTGTCGTCCGTCCACTTGATCTTGTGCTGGGCCAGCTGGTCGTACTTCTCCGGACCGGCCTGGGAGAGGTAGATGTTCTCGAACCAGTCGGTGAGGGTCCAGCCGTCCTCGCCGGCCACCGCGAACGCCGGGCGGCCGGAGTCGGCGAGCGAGCGTCCGGTCTTCAGCAGGTCGGCGTAGCTCTTCGGCTCACTGGCACCGGCCTGGGTGAAGGCGTCGGGCGCGTACCAGACCGTGGACTTGTGGGCGGCCTTGAAGTACAGGCCGTAGTAGGTGCCGTCGACGGTTCCGTAGTTCTTCCACACCGGGGCGAGGGAGGAGTCGGCGGTCTTGGCGGCCTGGTCGGACAGGGGCTGGAGCCAGCCCTCCTTCGCGAACTGCTTCAGGACGCCCACCTGGGGGACCATCACGACGTCGGGGGCGTTGCCGCCTTCGATCTTGCTTCCGACGAAGGTGGAGACGTTGTCGCCGGAGGGGACGAAGACCGTCTTGGCTCCGGTCTTCGCGGTGAAGGCGTCCAGGACCTTCTTGAAGTTCTTCTGCTCGCTGCCGGTCCAGACTCCGGCCACCGTCACGGTCTGGCCGTTCAGTTCGCCACCGGACGCGGGTCCGGTGGTGCCGCCGCCGCAGGCGGTGGCACCGAGGGTGAGGGCGAGGGCCACGGAGGTGGCGGTCGCGATCCGGCGGGGCGTCGTGCTGGGTCGTCGCATGAGGGGCTCCTTGTGAAGGGGCGGGTGGGGGCGGGGCGGAGCTGGGCGGGTCGGGGAGCTGGGCGGTGGTGTCTGCGGGGCGGTGGTGTCTGCGGGGCTTACGGGGCCGGGAACTCCCCCGTCCACCAGGCGGCGGTGGCTGCGGGCAGCACCCCGTCGGGGCACGGGCCGCTCGCGAGGAGCGGGGTGCCGGGCACCGGGGCGGGTACCGGCTCCGTGCCGAAGTTGACCGCGCAGACCAGGCCGTCGCCTCGGACGATCGCCAGCACCTGCGGCGGCGTGTCCAGCCAGCGCAGGGTGCCGTCGCCGAGCTGTGGGAGGCTGCGCCGCAGCTGGAGGCCGTCGCGGTAGAGGTGCCAGAAGGAACGGGTGTCGGCGAGGGCGCGGTCGGTGGCGTGCTCGGCGAACCAGGCGGGCTGCGGCAGCCACGGCTTGACGTCGACCGCGACCTGGCTGAAGCCGAACGGGGAGGCGTGCCCGGACCAGGGCAGGGGGACGCGGCAGCCGTCCCGGATGTGCTTGCGGCTGCCGGTGCGGTGGAAGATCGGGTCGGTGAGGACCTCGTCGGGCAGGTCGAGGACCTCGGGGAGGCCGAGCTCCTCGCCCTGGTAGACGTAGGCCGCGCCGGGGAGGGCGAGCATCAGCAGGGCGGCGGCGCGGGCGCGGGCGGCACCGAGGCCGCTGCCTTCCACGCCGGGCTCGCCCGCGTAGCGGGTGACGGTGCGGACCTGGTCGTGGTTGTTGAGTACCCAGGTGACGGTGGAGCCGGTGCCGGCGATGTCGCGCACCGCCTCGGTGATCGTCCGGCGGAAGGCGTCGGCGTCCCAGGGTGCGCTGAGCAGGTCGAAGAAGAACGCCTGGTGCAGTTCGTCGGGGCGGACGTACTCGGCGTGCTCGCGGGCGGTCGGTACGGACACCTCGCCGACCAGTAGCCGCTCGTGTCCGTCGCGGGCGGTGTACTCCTCGCACACCGAGCGCCAGCGGCGCCACACGCCGTGGACCTCGGGCTGGTTCCAGGCCAGCTGGTTGACGGCGTCGCGGGCCCGCTCGTCGGCTCGCGGGTCGTCGGAGTCGGGCAGCTCGGGGTGCTTGTAGAGACCGGCGGCGACGTCGATGCGGAAGCCGTCGACACCGCGGTCCAGCCAGAAGCGCAGCACCTGCTCGAAGTCGTCGCCCACGGCCGGGTCGCGCCAGTTCAGGTCCGGCTGCTCGGGCGTGAACAGGTGCAGGTACCAGTCGCCGGGGGTGCCGTCGGGCTCGGTGACCCGGCTCCAGGCGGGGCCACCGAACATGGCGTGCCAGTTGTTGGGCGGTTCCGCCCCGTCCGGGCCGCGGCCGGGCGCGAAGTGGAAGCGGGAGCGGGCGGCGCTGCCGGGCCCGGCGGCGAGCGCCTCGCGGAACCACGGGTGCTCGCTGGAGCAGTGGTTGGGGACGATGTCGAGCAGCAGCTTGAGGCCGAGCCGGTGGGCGTCGGCGACCAGCCGGTCGAACTCGGCGAGGTCTCCGTAGACGGGGTCCACCCCGCAGTAGTCGGCGACGTCATAGCCGTGGTCGTGCTGCGGCGACGGGTAGAAGGGGCTGAGCCAGATGCCGTCGACACCGAGCTTGCGCAGGTAGGGCAGCCCGGCCCGTACGCCGGCCAGGTCGCCGATGCCGTCCCCGGTGCTGTCGAGGAAGCTGCGGACGTAGACCTGGTAGATCACCGCGTCGCGCCACCAGGCGTCGGCTGCCGTGGCGCTGCGGGTGGGGAGGCCGGTGTCGGCCGGAAGGGTGCTGAGCATCTCGCGTCGACCTGTTTCTGCTGAATGCGAGAGCGCCCCGATCAGGTGCGCTGTTATGCATGCATGTTAAGTAGCGGCGACCGAAAGGTGTCAACGATGTGTCCAGAAGTAGCGCAAAGCTGGGATGGTTTGTCCCCAAATTCCCCTGCGCGCGACTAAGGGCGCCTACCTAACATGTAAGTAGGCGCCCTTGGCGGAGGTGGGGGAGGTGAAGAAGAGTGCGATCAGCCCTTGCGGGAGAGGGCCCCGAGCTCGCGCGCGAGCCGGGCCACGGCCTGCTCCGGAGCCTGGCGCTGCGCCATCAGGTCCTGGGCCACCGCCTGCACGGCGATGCTCACCTGGTCGTAGCGCGGACTCTTGGGGCGCGGCACCGCGGACAGTACGCTCTGCCGGAGCGTCGGCAGGTACGGGTACGCGCGGATCAGCTCGGGATCCTCGTACAGCGCGGCCCGCACCGGCGGCAGCGAGCCCCGGGTGAGGACCTTGCGCTGGACCGGTTCACTGGTGAGGTACGAGATCAGGTCGGCCGCCGTCGCCGGATGTCGCGCGCGGCTGCTGACGGCGAGGTTGGAGCCGCCGAGCACGCTGGTGCCGGGCCCGTCGGGTCCGGGGAGCGGCACCGCCCCGAACCTACCCGCGATCTTCGAGCCTTCGGCGCTCGCGTTGGCGTACACGTAGGGCCAGTTGCGCAGGAAGAGCAGCCGGCCGTCCTGGAACGCCTGTCGGGATTCCTCTTCCTTGTAGCCGAGCGCCTCGCGGGGGATCCAACCGTCCCGCACGCCGTCCGCGAGGAACCGCAGTCCCGCGCGCGCCGCGTCCGAGTCCACGGCCACCCGGGCACCGTCGTCGCGCAGGACGGAGCCGCCGGCCGAGTGCACGGCCTCGGTGACGTTGACGGTGAGCCCCTCGTAGGGCAGGAACTGGCCGGCGTAGCCGTCCAGGCCGTGCTTCGGGGCGACCGTACGGGCCTGGCGGGCCAGCTCGGCCCAGGTGCGCGGCGGCTGCTCGCCCTCCTGGTCCAGGACGTCCTTGCGGTAGTAGAGCAGTCCCGCGTTCGTGACGTACGGGACCGCGTACAGCCGGCCGTCGAAGGTCGCCGTGTCCACGACCGGCCGCAGGAACGCGTCCAGCGGGAAGCGGGTGCGCTCCAGCGGGGAGATCCATCCGGCCGCGGCGAACTCGGAGGTCCAGGCGACGTCGATGTTCAGCACGTCGAAGCGCTGGCCGCCCGAGCGCAGTTCGCTGATCATCTGGGCCCGGGTCTCGTCGGCCGAGTCGGGCAGTTCGACGAGCGTCACGTGCTCGCCGGGGTGGTCCTCGTTCCAGTCGTCGAGCAGCGGGGAGAGGTAGTCGGTCAGGTCGCCCGCGGTCGCGAGCGTCAGGGGGCCGCGGGAACCGGCGGCCGCGCCCGTGTCGGCGCGGACGCCGAAGCCGGCGTACCCCGCCAGCACCACCGCCACGACCAGGAGAGCCCTACCCGCGGCACGCATCCACCGCATAGGTTCCTCCCAGTGCACGATCCGGCTGCGCCGCCGACCATTGCGGCCTATATATACCTGTTAGGCATGCGCGATACTAGATGCCCAGGCAGACGGGGGTGGGCGGCGGTGCCGACCTGCCCGTTGCCCGGTGAACGGTTGGCTACGGAGCGAGAAGGAGGGGGGAGCGAGTGCGTCTGCCGCTCCTGGCACTCCTCACGCGCGGCCCGGCCCATGGTTACGAGCTGAAGCAGGACCTTGAGAAGCTCTTGGGCGCCGCGTACCCTCAGCCCAATGTCGGCCAGGTCTACGTCACCCTCGGGCGCCTCGAGAAGAGCGGTCTGATCGAAGGCGAGGACGTCGAGCAGTCGGGCCGGCCCAACAAGCGTACGTACCGGTTGACGGACGCCGGGCGCGAGGCCGTGCAGGCCTGGTTCGAGGACACCGCCGAGGAGCCCCGGGTACGGGACGAGTTCTTCATGAAGCTCGCCCTCGCACCGGAATCGGGAATGGCCGACCCGGTCACGCTGATCAACAAGCAGCGGCGGCAGTACCTGAACACCATGCGGGACCTGTCGAAGCTGGCCGCAGCCGAGGACCGCGACAACAAGATTTCCCACCTGCTGATCGAGGGCGCCATGCTGCACCTGCAGGCCGACCTCGACTGGCTGGAACGCTGCCAGGAGGAGCTGGAATGAGCGACACCGCCACTGCCGCTCCTGACGTGCCCATCGTCCGGGCCGAGGGCCTGGCCAAGACCCACCACGGCGAGGGTGCACCGGTCCATGCGGTGCGCGGGGTGGACCTGACCGTCCGCCCGGGCGAGTTCGTCGCGGTCACCGGACCCTCCGGAGCCGGCAAGTCCACGCTGCTGCACCTGATCGGGGGCCTGCAGAGGCCGGACGCCGGGAAGCTGTGGATCGGCGGGGAGCGGGTCGACGAATTCCGCGAGGCCCGCTGGGCGGTGCTCAGGCGCCGCAGCATCGGCATCGTCTTCCAGTTCTTCAACCTGGTCTCGAACCTCACCGTGGCCGACAACGTCGAACTGCCCGCCCTGCTCGCCGGGGCTTCTCCCAAGGCCGCCCGCGAGTCCCGCGCCGAGCTCCTCGCCGAGCTCGGCCTGGAGGGCCGCGAACGTGCGGTGCCCGGCGAGCTGTCCGGGGGCGAACAGCAGCGGGTCGCCCTCGCCCGGGCACTGGTCAACCACCCCGCCCTGCTCCTCGCCGACGAACCGGCCGGCAGTCTCGACAGCAAGGGCACCCGGGAGGTGCTGCGGCTGCTGTCCCGGTTCCACCAGCGCGGCCAGACGATCATGATGGTCACGCACGACGCGCGGATGGCCAGCGCCGCCGACCGCGTCATCAGCTTCTTCGACGGGCGGATCGCCGACGACGCACGGCTCGGGGACGGCCGACCCGGGCGCCCCGGCGGCGTGTCCCGCGTCCTCGACCTGAAGGACTGACCGTGCGGGCCACTCTGCGCTGGGCGCACGCCGACTTCCGCGCACACCGCGGCGAAGCCCTCTTCGTCGTCCTGGCCAGCGCCGGGATCATCGCCTCGCTCCTGCTCGCCGGCGCATTGTTCGGCTACGCCGCGAACCCCTGGCAGCGGAGCTTCAACCAGTCCCACGGCGCTCACGTCTGGCTGCACACCCGCGCCGGGGCGGACATGGACGCCCTGTCCGGCGTGGACGGGGTCGCCTCGGTCTCCGGGCCGTTCCGCACCGCGGCGACGACCGTCGAGTCACGCGGCGCCCGCGCCTCGGTGACGCTGCGGGCCGCCGAGGTGACGCCCCCGGAGACGGGGAGGCCGCTCGTCACCGCGGGCAGCTGGCTGACCCCGCCCGACAGCGACGCCGAACGGGACGGCGCGGTCGTGCTGGAGGCCTCGGTAGCGCGCGCCCTGTGGGCCGAGCCGGGCGACACGGTACGGGTCATCGGGCCGGACGGCACCCCGCGCGCCCTGCGGGTGAGCGGCGTGGCCGAGGCCGCCGAGCCGCGCTACCGGCCGGGCGGCGCACCGGGCATCGGCTGGGTCCTTTCCCCCACCCTCGACGCGATGGCCCAGGGACCCTCCGGGCAGAGCGTGGGGCTGCGGCTGGAGGATCCCGACGACACCGACTTCATCGTCCAGCGGACCGTGACCGTACTCGGCTCGGACCACGTGGCCCAGGTCACCAAGTGGCAGCAGGCGCGGGCCGAGGCGGGCGGTGACGACCGGCTCCTCGGCCAGGTCTTCGCCGTCTTCGGGCTCGGTGCGCTGCTCGCGGCGGCGCTCGCCGCGGCGGGGGCCATCGCCGCGCGGGTCCGGGGGCAGCTCAGGGACATCGCCGTCCTCAAGGCCGTCGGCTTCACCCCCGGCCAGGTGACCCGGGGCTTCCTCGTCCAGCACCTGGCCTTCGCGCTGCTCGGTGTGGCCCTCGGCACGGCGGCGATCGCACTGCTGGGCTCCCGGATACCGGGACGGATCGGGGACGCGGCCGAGGTGTGGCCGGAGCTGCCCCGCCACACCCCCCAGATTTACCGCCAAACCGGGGGTGCCGGGCTGCTGATCCGGGGCGCCCCCACCCAGACGGCCAGGCGGGCGGGGCGCGTGCC